>NZ_JAAHHU010000003.1:0-170306 GCF_010672095.1 Moorena sp. SIO3I6
AAGTCCGGTTAGTTAGTTGGTTTATGCTCAAGTCGCTTTTTGTTATTCGTAATTTTTCCTTCTTCTTATAACTATAATGATCTTGAACTTGCTAAACAAGGCGTAGTCTTCCACTGTTAGTTAATTTTGCTCCCTGATGAAGCTATCCAAATTTCTCTTGCCTGTAGGCTTACTGGCAATTGTCTTACTGGGATGGAGAGTGTTCAGTGCTGCCTCTGCTCCCCTACCAGAAGGGTTTCCACCTCCTACCCCAGCTGGCAAAATCGAAATCAAACACTACCCTGCCTATCGCGCTGCCACAGTACCCTACTCTGGGGAGCTGTCTGAGGCAGCTAATCGTGCTTTTGGCTCCCTGTACCGTCATATTAGCTCTAACGATATTTCCATGACTGCTCCGGTCGAAACTCGTTATCCGATCAGTACCCTGGAAAGTAGTCAGGGAGATTCCCTTGCTCAGCTTGGTGTTGCCTATGTATCATTTCTATACCACCGCCGTAATATCACTCCTGAGCAGATTGAAAAGAATATTCAGGTAGAAGACATACCACCGATGACAGTAGTCAGCCTTGGGATGAAAGGTAGCTATAGTTATATCAGCTACCAACAAAGTATTGAGCAGTTGAAGGAATGGTTAGCCCAACACTCGGAGTATACCGTCGTTGGTAAACCCCGTCGCTTTTTCTATGATTCTCCCTTTGTTCCGGAACCCCTAAAGCGCAGTGAAGTTCAAGTTCCCATTAGAGCGGTAAATGACTAATACCAATTTAATTTATTCCTGCTACCAATAATGATAATTAGAATGATCAGGATTTTTTAAAAATGGAAAGACAAGAATTCTTTGAATCCAAGGGTGCAAAGATTTATGGAACACTTACCCTACCAGAAGGTGTGGAAAAGCCCTCCGCTTGCCTATTCATTGGAGGGTCTTTTCCTCAGACAAGAGAAGGAAATATAGATAATTCAAAAACCGATTGGTTTCCTAAACCATTACCAGAGCGAAACCTGTTCCGGGATGAAGCTAGAATTCTGGAGGAAATCGGGATAGCCACATTTAGATACGATAAGCGAGGATGTGGTCAAAGCGAAGGAAATTTTAATACTACTCGACTATTTGACTTGGTAGATGATGCTCGGATGGCATTGGAATGGATGCGGAGTATTCCTGAGATTGACAGCAGTAGAATCGGAGTTCTTGGTCAAAGTGAAGGGGCTGTAATTGCTTTAATTTTAGCAGCGTCTGACCCAGACATTAATTTTTTTGTTTGGCAAGGTGGCATTTATAACAACCTAGAAGGGATAATCAAATGGCAAGCCGAAGCCTTTGAAAAATTAGATAGTACAACTATCAAAAATTTCAAGAAAAACATGCCATTAATTTATTGGACATACAAACAGTTTGATGAAATTATTGCTAGCGCAAAAAGGGGTGAAGAGTTCTTTCGCATCGGAGATGAAGATTGGTCTTTTAATTCTTACCTACCGGCGGCTCAAGAGCATTTTGACAATCCTCCCTATTTATTTGTGGACAAGGTCAAATGCCCAGTACTAATTTTACACGGTGCCTTGGATCACAATACACCTCCAGAAGAAGCTCAAGAAATGCAGCAAGCACTTATCGATGCTGGAAATAGGAATGTGACAACTCATATTTTTCCTGGATTGGATCACAGCTTCAGAAGATTAGGTGACCCAGATGAAGATTTTGTTACTGCTATGAAACGACCCCTAGATCCAGAAATGCCCCAAGCACTAACTAATTGGCTAAAAGTCTGGCAACAAAAGTGATCAGGTGATCAGATCAGGTCATGGGGAGATCGGGATATCAGCTACAGAACAGGAAAGAATAACAGACTATGATATCCCCTTAATCTAGCTAACAAATCCAGTTTATTTTAGGCTAATTATTGGGAATCGATATATACACCATTCGTCAAGTCTGAAATGTCGGCTCTTAGGCGAAAGCCTTTGGCTAGACAAACCAAGTCCACCTACCTAAGTGGACTCAAGTTTCTTTCTAGCCTAGGGCTACTAAAAATGGTGCAAGATATCAGTTAAAGCGACTTCATAAATTTTGGTAGTTTCCAGTTAGGACACCTCATTGGCTGAAATTTATAGGGTTATTTGATCATAAAAAGTACGGAATAGCAAAAAAAATTACAATTACCAGGTTTTGTCTAAAAATCACTAACTAGTTAAGTGTTACAAGCTCTAGCTATTGAAGTAACCGAAGATTGTAGAATATAAGGAAAACGTACTATTTCAGATTCAGAGGTGAGGTAAAGTTATGCCCCGTGGTGGTTATCGAGAAAATAGTGGTCGCAAGCCGAAGTGGAATCTGGGTCAAACGAAAGCAGTAAGGATTCCGGTAGTGATCGCAGATACAATTCTAGAAGTGGCTAAACGACTGGATGAGGGGGAGAGTATAGAGTCGGTGATTATTCCTAAATCAGAAACGACTAAACTCTCTCAATTGACTGAAGAAATAGGGGCATCACCAAGAGACTCCAAAGACTCATTAATGGGGTCTTAATTCAGAATTCAGAGTTCAGAGTTCAGGAATATTCCAGCTCAATTCGTAATTCTGAATTCTGAACTCTACAGATATTAGACTACAGGAGCATTTTCGCTTAGTTTCACTTGATTGTAAATAGGGTTTTCTTAAATTTATAAGCTCTTGATTTCTCTGATTTTTTCCTAAATCATGAAGGTGCTAAATCGAATTATAAAACATAGATTTACTGTACATAAAATCTTCTGGTTTACCAAGAATAAAAACTCTCTAAATTTGATAAATTCTATACTTTGAAAAAAATATTGCTGTCTAGGTTCTTGATAAACATCAAATTAGATTCTATTTGGCCAAGTTGCTATAACCTTAATCTTCTGATTTTTGCACCAATTTATAAATTTGATGATGCTACTCATTCCCTGACTTGAAGTTATAGATTCAGATATCTTCTTGTTTGAAGTAATTTTGGCAATAGTTTTGATTTCTTTTTGGGTCATATCAGCTTTTCGATTAGCTGTTTCATCTCCATACTCATTAATAGTTGGAGACTGATAAGCTGAATTCCTGGACTGAAGGGTTTTAAATTTAGCTACTATTCCCTGTTGCACACGCTTCAAGGATATTGCACTGATAAAACGAACTTGATCAATTAAATTCAGT
Organism: Moorena sp. SIO3I6; assembly: GCF_010672095.1. Lineage (NCBI taxonomy): Bacteria > Bacillati > Cyanobacteriota > Cyanophyceae > Coleofasciculales > Coleofasciculaceae > Moorena > Moorena sp. SIO3I6. The sequence goes on from NZ_JAAHHU010000003.1 coordinate 3,170, forward strand.
GATAGTAAATATTCCGGATCCCGACTCAACACATAATCAGTAAAGAGATTACTAGGTTTTCCATCATGTATATAATGCTCATATTCCAGAGGAAGAAGAACTAAATCTCCAGGTTTGAGCCAGGAACGAGAACGAGTCAAGATGTAATCAATACCAAGTGGAAAAGTTGTAGCTCCATTAAGACAACTTATGGACGTCTCTTTATGTATCTGACTACAGCTAATGCCAAATCTATAGCAGCATGGTAATTATTAAATTGAGATTGCGTCGCAATTCGCCTTTACGATTACCACCGAGAGGAATATAGAGATAATCCCGCAGAAAGTTAGAAAGGGTAATATGCCACCTACGCCAAAAGTCGCTGATGTTTACTGCTTTGTAAGGAGAGTTAAAGTTCAGTGGTAGCTTAATACCAAACATCCGTGCTGCACCGATAGCCATCTCAGAGTAGCCGGAAAAATCGAAGTAAAGTTGGAACGTGTAAAATAAGGCACCACTCCAAGCATCATAAAAGGTGAGCAATTCTCCTGAAGCAGCAGCATTAAAGACTGGAGTAGCATAAACAGCAGCTGTGTCAGCAATCAAGACTTTTTTGATTAACCCTATGGAGAAAATAGTTACCCCCACCGCCAGATCTTCAGGGTTAAACTGACCAATCTTTAGGTCTACATTTATACAGTTCCCTGATCTCCTGTCCAATGAACAGTAATTGCTGACTTTTCCTAAGCATTTAGCCGTCAGCTTGGTCATTGATCATTGGGGATTGAGTTAGTGCTGCTATTGTTGTTATTTCAGCTCAAGCCTTTGCGATCGCTTGCTGATCAGCATCGCCATTACCCATTACCCATTACCTAGAATTTCTCTCGTAGCTGAGTTGGAAGGCACGCGATCGCTTACTCTACCGAACCGGAGCAATCCCTCAGTTTTTAGTCTGGCAACTTGTACTGTTCTACAATCCGCTTGGCATACTCTGGCACATGTGCCTCTAACTTTTCTGGATGATTGCGCTTTAGATATAAATAGTTGCGGGTGAAGTGGGAGTCAATAGAAAAACGAGCATACTCCAATCCTTTCGGACCTATTTTTTCAATCACCACTCCCATCATTTTTGCTGCCCACATCGGTAACGTAACTCCCTTGTCATAGGCAGGAATACTCTGTTGCACTGCCTGTTTGCGATCGCCTTTTGACATGACTGGTTGAGTTTCCAACTGGTCTTGCACCAAATCCAACAATTCTTGCCCAATGTCATTACGAACGAGAATCCACTGCCAACCAAAGGGAGCTCCCATGTAACCTACCACTAAATCCGCTAGGGAGTTTACATAGTCAAAACAACTCATGCAAGAGGAGGCAAACACATCTTTGAGTTGATTAGTCTTTAAGCCAAAGAACGGTACTTTCTCAATCGAGCCATCCTCATGTTTAAAGTGAATCCGGAAATCCTGCATAAACTCGTAATGTACCACTGTTTCTGGTGAACGGCTGGTGGTTTCTAGAAATTTTTGCAACCCCTCACGGTTGACATTATCGACACAGGGCGTACCTAAAACATAGAGTTTTTCTAAACCGAGTTCGTTTTGCACTGATCGCAATGCTTGGATTTGACAGCCAACACCAATTACTAATAATCGCTTCATCCCTGATTGTTCCACTTGCTCTAAAACAGAGAGGTTAGGAGACAAGGTAGGCTTATTCACCCGTGCTGCTAACACCTCCTCTGGGGTACGAGCAATGATCGGCATTGGCTGAAAGCGGTCTTCTTTAGTGTTTTGGACACAGACTACACCTTCAACTTTACCCTGCTTGAGCATTTCCATGGCAATGGTACTGACAATTCCTGTCCACTGCGCCCCTTCTATGGGGTTAATCTTCTTAGCCGTGATCATCTTCTGGTTAACACCAAAGTACCAATCGTCTGGATGATCTAGATTGCGGCTACGTCCATGGGCTTTTGTTTCCAAGTCAGCTATTTGCTGGTTTAAGAATGCACAAGCTTCCTTGACATAATGGATATAGTATGTATCACAAAGTCCACACTCGCTACACAGTTCCTTGGCAGGGCGTCGGCTACTTGGTTTTAAGGCTCTCGCTTTTTTATGTTTGGCAGGTTGAGGTGTCACTGAAGTCATTTGCTTAACTAATGGTCTATTGTCTCACGATGGTGAGCATTCAGCCGTCAGCTAATGCGCTACCTCAAGCGCGTCGTTCGCACAGCGTGGCCAAACGCGCCCCGCGTGGCCCAAAGGCCAAGGCCAAAGCCTGTGCCACGCACGCTACTTGAGGTGATATCAGCTATCAGCCGTCAGCGTTAATTTGGATCTTGGTTATCGATTCCAACACAATAGACAGGAGTGTAAATGCGTTCCCGTCGCGGCTCAATGCTTAGCATCGCATATCTCGATTGCCAACACTGATCGGATTTTCTCTTAATTTTCTCTTAATTTTCTCTTATTTGGTACATTTGTACTCAATTAAGTCATGCGATCGCGTAGCGTGGCCTACGGCCAATCGCACAAAGAGGAGATAATTGGACCCTCAGGTCAATCAAAGTACCACCTTAGGGGCGCAGGGCGTGCGCCCACCCACCAAGGGAAAAGAAAACCAGAAAAACCCTCCTTTTAGTTACCAAATTCTGCCACCTGAGATTCAGACAGACCTGTTAAATTCGCCACCTGCTCCACCGTCATCCCTTGCTCTAACAAGTTCTGCGCCACCTGCTGCAACTGAGACTCCGCTTGATCAGCTCTTTGTTGTTCTTGATCAGCTCTTTGTCGTTCTTGCTCGGCTTTTTGTTGTTCTTGATCGGCTCTTTGTTGTTCTTGATCGGCTCTTTGCCGTTCTTGTTCAGCTCTTTGTTGTTCTTGATCGGCTCTTTGTTGTTCTTGATCGGCTCTTTGTTGTTCTTGCTCAGCTTTTTCCTCAGAAGTGGGCAGTAACTCCCCATCCAAATTTGCCCAGCGTAACCAAGTTGCTTCGATGCCGTTATACTCACCATGCCAACGCACCAAGCTCAAACCTAATGCCTGAGATACCAGTTGGTTTTGCTCATTAGGTTCTATCGGTTGGTAAACTCTATTTTGGAGATGAAATCCAGCCCAATCATCTGGATTAAACGGATCAAACCAGAAATACTCTGGCACACGCATCTGATTTTGATAAATCTGTTTTTTCTCGTTTTTGTCACGCTCAGCAGTGCTTGCCGACAAAAGTTCGATAATCACGTCAGGAGCCTTTTCCTCCTCCCAAATCACCCAGCTTCGACGCTCTCCCTTGGGTACATCTAGAGCAACAAAGAAATCTGGTCCTTTATAGTCCTTATTTTTGAGTTGGGCAACGCTGTAGTAAACAAACATATTACCACCGACATAGCCATCCGACCTATTATCTAGCCAAGGCGATAGGGTATAAATGAGCAGATCCATTTGGGCTTTGTGCCGTGCGGTTTCCATTGGTATATCATCATCACAAGGGAGCTCAGCCTGAGTAGGTGGTGCTGCCACTGGCATTGACACTATAGTTTTAGAGAGTGTAAGCTCTGACATGGCTGTCCAAAGGTTTCAGTTTACCAAGTTTTGACACTTCTATGTTAATGGGTGCTGCTTCCAAGCAAATGGGATCATATTTTGGAGGCTCTGGTTTTGGCGGACGGAAACTCTCCTAGATACCTATAGAAATCACCCCCATGCCCTGGTCAGTCAGTGCTTCTTTACAAAGAAGCCGAAGTTTAGCTTTGATTGGGTCAGTATCCGGCAACGAGAAAGCATTCATCCCCTTCTTTGCTGCTGTCTTCAATGCTGCAAATACCTGCTCAAAAGGCAGATATTTGCCTAACACCTTTTGATAACTTTGCATCCAGGGGAAAGTACTGATGTATTCACAATTAAAGGTGAGGTAGCCAGAGTCCTCACCAATTTAGATAAACGAGAGATAGTCATTATTGTAACCAAAGCGGAAATCCCCTACTGGATCTTCCCAAGTGGCCATAACGTCCGAGGGTAACTGTTGATGGCTGATAGCTGAGTGGTCAAAGTATACATGGCTGCGTTCGCTAGCCAACGCCCTTCGGGCTAATCGCAACTTCCTCAAACCTAGACGCATCAGGCTGTTTGACTTTTTAAATGCCACCTTCGGTCTCTTATAAGTAAGCAGAAAGTCTATCACTGTTTGCTGGACTTGACCAATAGTCCAGCTAGACAGTACTTAATTATACAAAGTTGGACTATGTGTTGTGGTATTTACCAATGACTACTTAGTGATTAGTGATTAGTGATTAGTGCTTTGTGGCCAGTAACAAGTTTTCTGGTATTCACCAATCACCAGCTTAGTGATTAGTAATTAGTGATTAGTAATTAGTGATTAGTGCTTTGTGGCCAGTCACAAGTTTTCTGGTATTCACCAATCACCAGCTTAGTAATTAGTGATTAGTGATTAGCGCTTTGTGGTCAGTAACAAGTTTTCTGGTATTCACCAATCACCAGCTTAGTAATTAGTGATTAGTAATTACTAAGCTGGTGATAAGTGCTTTGTGGCCAGTCACAAGTTTTCTGGTATTCACCAATGACTGATTACTAATCAATAAAAAACCGCCGCTAGCAATAGGGCGGGATGGTTAAGCAATCGGAGGGTAACTCTAGGTTACTTGGTTAATCTAGGATAGTGTTGTAGCAAATTTTACCAAATACCTATGACTGTCTAGCTTTTACCATAAGCATTAATGGGCTCTTTGATAAGCCGAATATATAAATGCTTAAAGGTAGACCTAATTACTCGAGGCATACCAAAATCAATCGGTGTCATAGTATCAGGTAGTTTCCAATCCCTCACTTGGATTTCTACAGGTCGATGGTAAGGAAAGTCAATCTCTGCTAAGTCTGGCAACAACCCTAGCCGTTTTTGAGCTGCTAGGGTAGGAACCAGAGCTGGCTCAACATTGAGAATTTCCACTATTGATCGGTCGAGAGCAAAGACATCCTCTGATGCTCCCAAGATCCCCAAATGTCTCGGTTCACCACCAATCGGACCATTCCCTTCCTGACCAATAATGCCATCAATGATAGTCAACTGCGGATTAATCGCCCGTGCTGTTTCCACCAGCATTTCCCCAAAGCGCGTCTCATCCTTACCCGCTTCCATATGCCACCAGGCTTTCATTTTTCCGGGAACACAGCCGAATAAATTTTTAACCCCCATGGTCAGGGTCAACTGCATGTGGGATTTTACCTTCGGTAGGTTAATCACCACATCCGCATTCATGGCCTCTTTAGACAAACGCAGATGATTAAAGGTTTCGCTAGCAGTTTCATAACCCTTGCCGTGGAATTCAACAATAGGGATATCAAGTTCTGCCATCATTGGCAGATAGCCGTTCGCCTTAGCCACACCCCTAGCACTCCCAAAGGCTGGGCTATCTCCGAAAAAGGGTTTACCCCCAGCTTCTTTGACTAGTTGAGCCACGCAGTAAACAATTTCAGGGCGAGTGATACATTCTTTACCAGGACGACCAGCAGTAAGTAAATTAGGTTTCAGCAGAACCGAATTACCTTTCTTAACAAAAGCACTCATCCCTCCCAAAGGTTCTAGCAGCCTTTCCAAGGAAGCTCGTAAGAGTTGTCTATTATAGGAATCAGCACGAATTAAACTAACAGTTTGCATAATTTAATAGTTTTGATGTCAGGGGAAAATGATCAATTGTGTATTGTTATACCAATTTCCTGTCAAAGATGTAAACTTATAGTACACTTGGAGATTGGAAATTTTTCAGATTGTTTCCCGCCTCCAACAGATAAGTGACAATTTTCAAGAAAATCTGGTATTATTCCTGGAGGAAGTTGCCTATCGTAGCAATTGTCTGTTGTATTATGAAAATCTTTTACCCTAGGGTGGCAGATTCTTCGCTACACATGTAGAATAAGAATACATAATAAATCTACTGATTCTCCAATGTATCTACAGCTTGTCAGTTGCGTCTGCGGTCTTGTATCTAGGTTAAGCCTTAAATAATCACTCTAGGTCATGTTTAGGTTGAAAGCGTTATTCAATCGTTTCAGGGTGTATCAGTGAACGCATTTGTCCTACTCCAGGGTTTTAAGGACAGTACCTGGATACAGTAGTGCACTTACCAAACTTTTAAAGGATGTGGATTTTAACAAATTTATAATTCTCTAACTTCTCTAATCCTGAAGTGTTTACTCTCCTGAGGAAGAATGGTTCCTTGTGTCATTCCTTGGATGCTGGGAAGTGTATCTAATCTGTAACCAATAAACGTTTCCGTTGCCGAATTTAAGGCTAATTTTCAGGAAGATCGGAATTCTCTGTTGACGCTAAAAATACCTAGAACACTGGATAATACCGATGCTCTCTTGACTGAAAACCGATCTATGGCACGGGTTAATCGCCACTTAAGGCAAAAAAATTTCACATTCAGCCTACGTTGCCAGATTTTCCCTGGTTAAAACGTTTTGTACCAAGCAGGCTGAACAGAATAACATAATCAGTCAAACGAGGTGAACACACAAATGATTAAAGTACAGGCTCCTGATTCCATCCTATTTCCACAACCAGGCCTTGGCAAGGTAGAAAGTACCATTACCCCTACCAAGCCTGGGCGAGTCAAATTTAAAGCCACATACTGGCCCGCCCGGTTATGTGATCATGATTCCCAAGTTACCCTTGTGCCTGATGACCAAGTGACTGTGCTGGGCCGACACGGGATTACGTTGCTGGTGGTTCCTGCCGGCTATATTTCCCCTGGCAATTCACCAGAGGATGAACCGGGGGTTGAAGAAGCTAGTGAATCCCAGAGCTTGGGATTCACTCAAAAACTGAGCTCAGTCTTTTCCAAACTGTGGCGCTAGAGTTTAACTAACCGTAAGCTTATGCGCTACGCGCACGCTACTTGAGGTGCTATCAGCAGTCAGCTTACGCACTACTTGAAAAGCTTCGCTTTCGGTGAAACAGTTAATGTTCTCGTAGCCAGGATAAATAAACAAAGTTCAGACGTTATATGTAAGATATATAACGTCTGAATGTGGGATTTTTTTTCGTGGCCAAGCTTGCATCTAAAGCTTGCATCTTATGTTATTTCCGGATAATCACCATTAATCAAAATCTCCTCATCTCCCCATCTCCCCATCTCCCCATCTCCCCATCTCACCATCTGCATGCTTAGTCCTACTTTTAAGAATTGGTATAAGTGGGTCGGTTCTCTTGCACTGATCTAACCAAGGACAAATAACAATTCAAGCTTAGTCAATCCATCGCATCTGGACAAAATGGGCTGGACGTCCCCAGATATCAGATGTTTCCCTAATGTCTACAATCGCCAGGTTAAAAGGAATGGCAGTAGTTAAGTACCGTTGTGCTAAGTTGCCCAAATCAGGTGTTAGTTGAGTAGCAGCCACCGCTGCAAAGCCAAGACCCAACAGTTGTTCAATCGGTCCTCGCGGCAGTAACAGATGAACAGCCAACCCTAGTCCAGCACCTAAAAACACTGCTACTGAGAGATTCGTGCCGCACCGGGGGTGGATAGCCATATCCCATTCTCCCCGAGTCAGTCGCTCTAGGGCAGTGGGTACTGCTCGTCTCAAGTCAGCCAAATTTACCTGACCATAGAGATAAAATCCTTGGTCAGTTGATAGTCCTCCTATAGCATTATTATCTGATGGAGGAGTGGTTGGGGTTGCACCAGCACCACTAGCACCATAGCGTTCACTTAGAACCCAGACAGTAGCGTGTTCTAGAGCATGAACCTGACGCAGCATGAGAATGTCTTTTAACCCTGGAACGAAATTCAGCTGCCTAAGCAAATCCGTATCCTGTGTCGGTTGAGGGGCTGTAAAATCAAAGTCCCAAAAGTTACTGGTGTTTACGGAAGCAGAATTACTCATGGCAGCAAAAAAGCAAAAGCAGGTTAATTAATATCAGACACTTTCACTGTAGCATTGTGTCCGATTGAATACTTAAAATTCCTAAGTATTCAGCTGACTGCTTAATAATGATAGCTGAATGCTTAGAAAACTTAATCATTCTTAGTTGTTCGTAAATTAACCATTAAAAATTAACAATTAACCATTAACAATAAATATAGCTCCTCGCTGTTCTAGCTCAGGTTTAATTTTATCGGGCAAAACCGTATTGTACCAAAATTGAGCACCTTGGACATTGACTTTCTGAAGATTGCTATCAAATAGGTTAGTACCCATCAAATTTGTCTAACTCAAGTCAGCATTAGTCAGATCGACGTGACGCAGTTGAGCATAACTGAGTTCACTACCACTGAGGTCTCCATAACTCAACTGAGCATGACTTAATTGAGCATAGCTAAGGTTAGTCTTCCTCACTTAGTTTGGCATTTTGCAGACTAGCACCACTGAGATTAGCATCGCTCAAATCAGCATTTTGTAAGTCAGCATGAAGCAGATTACTCTCGTTCAAACTGGCATTGCTGAGATTGCTTGCTGTAAATTAGTACGACGTAAATCAGCACCGCTTAGGTTGGTAAGTAGTCGGACAAAAGTAAAATTAACTGTTGAAATAGGGAGCAGGGACTGAGGCCGTGGGCCACGCGGGGCGCGTTCGGAGCTGGGAGCTGGGAGCAGAGGGGCTTTTGGCAACTTTACAGAAGTTAATACAGCGATGCAGCAAGGGAACAGGGGGTTTCCCCCACTCGCTATTGCATCAAGAAGTGAGGTTTATTTTTGTCCAGGTACTTAGTTATGCAAACCGCCGTAAATGTATTGGCAAAGACTTGATAATCGTTGTGTAAAATAATTTCCAATAACGCTTTATTTTCCTCTAGGTTTGCCGTCATTTTACAAAATCAAATTTGCTTAAATTCCAACAAAACGGTTTATGGATAATTTACCTTTACCCCCTTTTAAAAAAACTGATATATGACTTCTTTATAACGCTGAATTCTTTACGGTTTCGGGAGTTCATCTTCAGTAAAACATCATGATTAATATCCTCATGTTCGGTGGTATTATTGGGGTGATTATTGTTGTTATTTGAGATGCTCTCTACCATAGATACAAATTACTTTATTAATAGTATATAGAGATTTGAATTTGAACAGCAAGTTGAGACCAACAAGCGACTCCTAAAAAACGTAAAATTGAGAGCAATGACTTTAGCCAATGAGGAATGTAATTTGCCCGGGTGGTCATTACTAGCTATAACCATAAGGAGAGTACTGTGGAAGTTAATGTAAATTGTGCCCAAGACTGCATCAACGGTTGTATCTTAGGTGACAAATGCCCCAATCAACAATACGTTGCTGAGGCATCCCAGTTCATTAACGGTACTTCATTGGACAAAATGTTGGAGTTGGCAGAGGAAGCACGGCTCAAGAAACTATCTCAACCCCCTAAATGGGTGATTCCCGACTTTCCTGAGTAGGAAACTCTCACCCCTAAGCCAAAAGCGCCTGATTCTATGGGAACCTAAGAGAATAAATACAAAAACCTACTATTTTCGCTACGCCAAGCAACTAACAGGTTATGCAAACTCTAAGTACACCTCAAAGGGCTAGTACACTACCAGCTTTCGATACTACTATCCACCGCCGTCAAACCCGCCCTGTCAGAGTGGCTAATGTCACTATTGGCGGGGGATACCCGGTGGTGGTGCAATCGATGATTAATGAAGATACCTTAGATATCAATGGTTCCGTTGCTGCTATTCGCCGCTTGCACGAGATTGGTTGCGAGATTGTCCGTGTCACTGTACCGAGTATGGCACATGCTAAGGCTCTAGCCCAAATCAAAGAGAAACTAGCAGCGACCTATCAAGCGGTGCCTCTAGTAGCTGATGTCCATCACAATGGCATGAAAATTGCTCTGGAAGTTGCCAAGCATGTGGATAAGGTACGGATTAATCCAGGATTGTATGTCTTTGAAAAGCCCAAAGCCAATCGCAGTGAATACACTGAAGCTGAATTTGAGGAAATTGGGGAAAAAATTCGGGAAACCCTAGAACCCCTGGTCATTTCCCTCCGTGACCAAGGTAAAGCTATGCGCATCGGAGTCAATCACGGTTCCCTAGCGGAACGGATGCTGTTTACCTACGGTGATACCCCGGAAGGGATGGTGGAATCTGCTCTGGAATTTATTCGTATCTGTGAATCCTTAGATTTCCGCAATTTGGTGATCTCCCTCAAAGCTTCACGGGTACCTGTGATGCTAGCCGCCTATCGCTTAATGGTAAGGCGGATGAATCAGTTGGGGATGGATTACCCGTTGCATTTGGGTGTTACTGAAGCTGGGGATGGGGAATATGGACGGATTAAGTCTACGGCTGGTATTGCTACTCTGCTAGCTGAGGGGATTGGTGATACGATTCGTGTCTCCCTTACGGAAGCCCCAGAAAAAGAGATTCCTGTTTGCTACAGTATTCTGCAAGCTCTGGGATTGCGGAAAACTATGGTGGAGTATGTGGCTTGTCCGTCCTGTGGTCGTACTTTATTTAATTTAGAGGAGGTGCTGCATAAGGTACGGGAAGCTACTAAACATCTCGCTGGCTTAGATATTGCTGTGATGGGGTGTATTGTTAATGGTCCTGGGGAAATGGCTGATGCTGACTATGGTTATGTCGGTAAGCAAGCTGGCTATATTTCTCTGTATCGCGGTAAGGAGGAAATTAAAAAGGTACCTGAAGATCAAGGAGTAGAGGAGTTGATTAATTTAATTAAAGCTGATGGTCGCTGGGTAGATCCTTAATAATTTTTGAATAAAAACTATAAAAAACTATCACTTTGTGGGCGCAAGCCTTGCGCCCTTACAATTTATTTGTGTTCCACTCATGATCACAAGTCCTATAAATTGACAATTAGCAATTAACCTCCTCATCACTCGATCAGTTGATTGATCATGGATTTACGTAGTTTTAGAATTACTTGACCGATGCTGTCACAAGCCCTAGAGCAATGGCGAGAATCATGCATCTGACTCATCACCTAACTCTTTGAGTCTAGCTAGCAATTCCTCTACCCGCTTTTCGGCAAGTTCTCTTTGTTGCCGTTCAGCTTGAACTTGTTGTTGAGCAGCTTGAGCTCTCTCGTCTGGTGTTGGTACCAATTGCTGATCTCCACTGAAAAACCGTAGCTGGGAATTATGCACACCTAAAAATAATTCCAACTGCTGACTCCACAGCCACCCCTGAGTATTAGGGTCGAGGGGTTGATACTGGCCTCCCATCAGGCGAAATCCCTGGAAATCGAGGGTATCGGGGTGAAACCAGAAATATTCTGGTGTCCTGAAAGTATCTTGGTAGAGGATTTTCTTTAATCCCTTGTCAACTTTAGCTGTACTGTTAGAGAGCAGTTCAATAATCACATTGGGATATTTTCCTTGTTCTGCCCATACTACCCAACTTTTGCGGGGTCGATTTTCCGTACCGAGTACTACAAAAAAGTCGGGTCCTCTAAAGTCTCTGGTGGTAATATGCTCAGGAGTGAAATAGATAGTGAGATTCCCAGTAGCATAGAAGTCGCTTCGTTCTCGCCACCACCACTTCAGGCAAGCGAGTAACAGCTCAATTTGATCTCGATGGCGATCGCTTTCCAAGGGTGGTTCATCACTCCATAAATCACATGGTGGAATGATAATACTTTCTGACTCAGCCATTACATTGACTTCCGCAGTGGCTTGTGAATTATTGGCAAGGGTCATAGCACTCACAGGCAAAATCGCTACCTCTAGTTTGACAGCTTTACTGGAAATGGTTAACTTACAGCGGTTTACAATTCAATTAGGTACTTTCGTTCTGGGTTTTTAGGGAGCAGGGAGCAGGGAGCAGGGAGCAGGGAAGTCGGAAGTGGGAAAACAATCCTGTGTACCTGATAGTTATGCAAACCGCCGTAACCGTTGACTGTCAACCGTCAACTGTCAACAAATCAGGGCTCTTGGGTAAAAGCTGGATAAAAAGCTGGGTGCTTTGTAAAAGCTGGATAAATAACTAGGGAATAATTTGGCAAGCAAGCATATAATAGTCAGGATCTAATAACGTTTATGTCACCACAGAGCAACCACTATGCCCCGCCGCGATGATATTCACAAAATCTTGCTCCTTGGTTCTGGTCCGATTGTGATTGGACAAGCCTGTGAATTTGACTATTCCGGGACTCAGGCTTGTAAGGCACTCCGGGAAGAAGGCTATGAAGTGGTACTGGTAAACTCTAATCCAGCTAGTATCATGACTGACCCGGAAACGGCTGACCGTACCTACATCGAGCCCCTAACTCCAGAAATCGTCGAGAAGGTGATCGAAAAAGAACAACCATGTGCTTTACTGCCAACCATGGGGGGTCAGACGGCTCTGAATATTGCGGTTGACCTAGCTAAGAATGGGGTTTTGGAAAAGCATGGAGTGGAGCTAATTGGGGCAAAGCTAGAGGCGATAGAAAAGGCTGAAGACCGCCAGTTGTTCAAGGAAGCAATGGAAAGGATTGGGGTAGGGGTCTGTCCTTCGGGCATTGCGAATAATCTCAAGGAGGCTAAAGCGATCGCACAAGAAATCGGCTCTTACCCGCTGATTATTCGCCCGGCTTTTACCCTGGGGGGTAGTGGTGGTGGCATTGCCTATAACAAAGAAGAATACGAAACAATGGCTCAGGGGGGTTTGGATGCTTCGCCAGTGTCTCAAATCTTGGTGGAAAAGTCTTTGTTGGGCTGGAAGGAGTATGAGTTAGAGGTGATGCGAGATTTGGCAGATAATGTAGTGATTATCTGTTCCATTGAAAATGTTGACCCGATGGGGATTCATACTGGGGACTCGATTACTGTTGCTCCTGCTCAAACCCTGACAGATAAGGAATACCAACGGTTGCGGGATTACTCGATTAAAATTATTCGGGAGATTGGGGTTGAAACCGGAGGGTCAAATATTCAGTTTGCTGTCAATCCCATCAATGGCCAGGTCATTATCATTGAGATGAATCCTCGGGTTTCTCGTAGTTCTGCCCTAGCCTCGAAAGCAACAGGGTTCCCGATTGCTAAGTTTGCGGCTAAATTAGCCGTGGGGTATACCCTCGATGAAATTCCCAACGATATTACTAAACAAACTCCTGCTTCCTTTGAACCAACTATTGACTATGTGGTAACTAAGGTACCCCGGTTTGCCTTTGAGAAGTTTCCCGGTAGTAAACCAATCCTGACTACTCAGATGAAGTCAGTGGGAGAAGCGATGGCGATTGGACGGACCTTTCTCGAATCGTTTCAGAAAGCGTTGCGCTCCCTGGAAACTGGACGCTTTGGGTGGGGATGCGATCGCAAAGAGAAGCTGCCATCTCTCGAACAAGTGCGCTATGGTTTACGAACCCCGAATCCAGAACGTATCTTCACGGTGGGTCATGGTTTGATGCTAGGGATGACCCTAGAAGAAGTACAGGAACTCACAGGAATTGACCCCTGGTTTTTGGATAAATTGGCGGAGTTGCTGGAAACGTCAAAATTCCTCAAACGTAACCCATTGCAGACCTTGAACAAAGAGCAGTTATGGGCAGTCAAACGTCAGGGATTTAGCGATCGCCAAATTGCTTTTGCTACCAAGACCTCGGAAGATGAGGTGCGTGAATACCGTAAGCATCTAGGAGTAGTACCAGCATATAAGCTAGTAGATACCTGTGCAGCAGAGTTTGAGGCATTTACACCTTATTATTACTCCACTTATGAAGAAGAGTCGGAAGTGATACCTTCGGATCGGCGGAAGGTGATGATTTTAGGTGGGGGACCAAACCGGATTGGTCAAGGGATTGAGTTTGACTATTGCTGTTGTCATGCATCTTATGCTCTGAGTAAGCAGGGGTTTGAGACAATCATGGTCAACTCCAACCCAGAGACAGTTTCTACAGATTATGATACAAGCGATCGCTTATATTTTGAGCCCCTGACCAAAGAGGATGTACTCAATATTATTGAGGCGGAAAATCCGGAAGGGATTATTGTTCAATTTGGGGGACAGACACCGCTTAAGTTAGCAGTGCCGTTGCAAGAAGCCTTGAAGGTTAGCAGGTTGAAGGTTGGCAACCAACAACTGGTAACCCAAATTTGGGGAACCTCTCCCGACTCAATCGACGTAGCTGAGGATCGGGAGCGGTTTGAGAAGATTTTGCGGAAGTTAGATATTAAGCAGCCACCCAATGGAATTGCTCGCAGTTATGGGGAAGCACTAGAGGTGGCGAAACGGATTAGTTATCCAGTGGTGGTGCGTCCGTCTTATGTGTTGGGGGGACGGGCTATGGAAATTGTCTATTCCGATGAGGATTTGAAACGCTACATGAAGTTTGCGGTGCAGGTGGAACCAGAGCATCCGATTCTGATTGATAAGTTTTTAGAGAATGCTGTAGAGGTAGATGTGGATGCGATCGCAGATGACACTGGTCGGGTAGTGATTGGTGGCATCATGGAACACATCGAACAGGCGGGGATTCACTCCGGAGACTCTGCTTGTTCTTTACCCCACACCTCTCTAACACCCGTTGCTTTGGAAACTATTCGCACTTGGACTTATCAGCTGGCAAAAGCCCTGAAGGTGGTGGGGTTGATGAATATTCAATTTGCGGTGCAAGGGGAAACCGTTTACATACTCGAAGCCAATCCCAGAGCATCCCGAACAGTTCCCTATGTCTCCAAGGCAACAGGGGTACCCCTGGCGGGGTTAGCATCTCGGGTTATGTCCGGTGAAACCTTGGAATCCCTTGGGTTAACTGAAGAAGCTAGCCCTAAGCACATTGCAGTCAAAGAAGCGGTATTGCCCTTTGAGAAATTTCCTGGTACAGACACCCTCCTCGGACCAGAAATGCGTTCTACTGGGGAAGTAATGGGGATTGACACAGATTTTGGGAAGGCATTTGCCAAAGCAGAATTAGCAGCTGGTCAGCGTTTACCCCTGTCTGGCACAGTGTTCGTTTCTACAAATCACCGAGACAAGCAAAATGTAGTACCAGTGGCGAAAGACTTAATCGAGTTGGGATTCGAGCTAGTGGCAACGGATGGCACTCGCAAGGTGCTGCAAGAGCATGGACTGGATGTGGAGTTGGTGTTAAAACTCCATGAAGGACGTCCCCATGTCTTGGATTGGATTAAGAATCAAAAGATTCAGCTAATTATTAATACCCCTTCTGGAGAAGATGCCTATGCCGATGGGCGGTTAATTCGCCGAACAGCATTAGGCTATAAAATTCCGATTGTGACTACAATTGCTAGTGCTAAAGCAACAGCAGCAGCAATTCGTTCACTACAGTCCCAACCACTGGGAGTAAAAGCTCTACAGGACTATATCACGAATTAGCTTTTGCTCTCACAGCCGTAGGGTGTGTTAGGGACGGGCTCGCCCTAATTTTCTCGGTAGCCAGTGTTAGGATAGCCCGTCCCGTAACGCACCGCCAGGGTTTGGACTACATCTTTACCACTACCATTCTCCTGAAACCTTCTGTTCCCTGTTCCCTGTTCCCTGTTCCCTATAGCTGAAACCCTTGATTTTTGGTTTAACTTGGTAAGTCCCACTAATTTTCCCAATCTTGGCTAGTATCACACCAAAAACTATCCTCAATCACCTCATCAAAGGAATAAAGACAAGCTTCTGGGAAGGTTCGTATTGGTAAATTAGTTTCCCGCAAAGCTAAATCAATACCTGCTTCATAGCCATCCATCATTGCTTCCGACCGGCGAGACTTTAAGCTCGGGTTTTGCCGTAAATGTCGTTTAATTGCCCGACGTTGTTCTCTAATACTCAAAAACCAACTGCGGCTACGATGCTCTGGCTGATACTGCCACTTGAGCAGATGACCAAGCAGAACGCAAAGGCGACTTACTAATTCCCGATATTCCTGTCTTCCCAAAGCTTGAATTTCTTCCTCCAGATGCTGCCAATCAAGCTCAGAAAATTGCTTGTGCTTCAGTGCTTGCGCCTGCTGCTGAGTCCAAGCATAAAAGTCTTGCTCGTATAGGGATGGTTTATCCATAAACTTGAAAAAGTTATTACAGTTTTTTACATTGCCAAAAATACCTATATAGTTTATTATCTCTTGCCTTTTGCCTTTTGTCTCTTGCCTAAAGTAATATGTTCACAACTAAAATTAAAATGCTATTAGCTGGGACAATCTTATCCATTATAACCCTTTATAAACCTTACACTATACCTCGGTCCAGCCCTCAATCGTTGCTATCAAAATATTCACAAGTGGGTGCTCTATAGCTTCTTTGAACGCATCAACTCCTCCAGCTTCCAAGGCATTAATAACCTTTGCTTTCAGGGTAGGATTACTGTTGATTTCTTCAGCAGCCTCAGCGACAACTGTTAATTTTTCAATTTCGGTTGTGGTTGGCTTAATTTGTGAAAGTTGGTTTAGGAGTTTCTGAATCTCTGCTGCTGCCTCTGCCAGATTTTTGGTTGGGGCGTAGTAGTGCTGAGCGCCAACTATTTTGCTGTCATTGACTGTTCCCGCGTAACCAAAACCGATTGAAGAATTGCTCTGGTCTATGTTGTTGGCTGCGAAATCAATAGTATTATAAATAGGTCTGTTAGCCTGGAGCTTAATGATTTCCACTAGCTCCGCACTTTGATGACGATAAATCTCTATTTCGCTATGCTTAGCCTTTAATTGAGCTAGATATTTTTCCTCGACTGCTTTAAGTGCTAACTCATAATTATGCTTGAAATCCTTTTCAATTTCAGCTTTGTTGAACTCCCTAGGTATGTTTATGCGAATCACGATAGTACCATCCCCCTTATTCTCAATAGATTGAATCGCTAACTCCTGTGCCCCGCTTTCAACTTTTATCTTCTGGAATGAGGGAAGAAATGCCTGCCAGTTAAGTCCATGAACGAAAATCAAATCAAGAGTTTCTAAAACTTTTTGAAATAACTTACTAAATTCTTCTGGAGCAAAGTTACCGCTATGGGGACGACGCTCTTGTTGAGAATCTCTCAGATAAACATAAGCACAAATTATCCCATCAAGATTTGTAGCACTATTGATATTCCAGTCTTGTATACAAGTCCCAGTCAATAATGCTTTTTCAAAGTTAGTATTCAATGCTTGAACTGCCGTTAGATTAGCTCCAGTCAAATTGGCTTGACTGAGATTAGCTTCACTGAGATTAGCGTGACTGAGATTAGCTCCAGTCAGATTAACTTGACTGAGATTAGCTTCACTGAGATTAGCGTGACTGAGATTAGCTCCACCAAGATTAACGTTACTAAGATTAGCTCCCCTAAGATTGGCTCCAGTTAAGTTTCTTTCCATGAGCTCTGGAACTAACTCAGTGTTTCTTGCCCTCCACTGATTCCAAGCTTCTAGTCTTTTTTGATATAAAATCAGGTCTTCGTTGTTGGCTTGCTGCTGAGTGATAAAGCTAATTGGAGCAAGATCATTCCAAGTGGGAGGCAATTCTGCGGGATTCTGGAACAAAACTGGCAACCAACTAGCACAGGGAAAATCATTCTCTAATCCTTGCAATTGTTCCCTTGCTTCCCTTACTGAAATATATAACGATTTTCCCCTTGAAAATGACTTAAGAAATCCCTTTAAAAACTCCTGAGCTACTAGATCTGGTACTGGCTCTCGCATCACAATAACTTGCGGGATGTGCAAGTCAGTTAAACTTTGTGCTAAACCTAGCCCATCACAAGAGTTAAAAATAGCTATCTTTAATCGCCTTTCAATTGAAGCTTTTAAAGCATTTTTTAACTCACTAATTATTAAGCTATCTGTTTGGTTAATACAAATATAGCCGCTCTTGCCATCTACTTGGCTGTAACTATGCCCAGAAAAAAAGAGGATATCCCAGCCTTTTTCGTCCCATAATGCCCTATCTAATTCCAGGCGTGACGGCTCAACCAGAAACGTAGGTTCTATATTAGGTAAATGTTCTAGTAATTCTCGGTCTGTTTCAAGATTAATTCCGTCACTGTTTCCCAAAACAGCTAAAATTCTCACCTTATCGTTGATAATAGAAGAGACGGTGCGCTTAACTCTATCATAGGTTAATTCCGCCAAAGCCACCTCAGCTTTGCGGTAATGATCAAAAATGTCCCACAGATGCCAGGAGATTCGTCGTAACTGAATATCTTCCACTTGGATAATTACGCGAATTTCGTCAGAAGGACTTAAATTTTTCAGAAATGCCTCTTTGATGACACGAAAATCTTCATAATTAAGCCAAGTATTTAGACTTTTTACCAAGTTTTTGGATAATTTACGAAACTGATCTCTACTGATGATAGAAGTGTTTATCTCTGGTTTTTTATTCAAAGCGCGTACAGAAAAACCTAGGTTTTGATATATTAAATGCCAGCGCTTATGGAGTTTAGCCAATTCTGGTGCTGGGGGCAATTTTCCTAGTATTTTTATTGATGGAATAGCGCGATCATCTCCAATCTTTATAGTAGCTAAACAACCAGTTTCAAGGTTTCCCTCTCCTAGATTTATTACAACTAATTTACCCATTTTTTAATTATAAAAAAAACTAAACCATAAACAAATCTGTAAAACTGAAATTACCCCCATAGTCTATTTTAACACTGAATTTATCTCCATAATCAGCACTAAACCTTAGCTGGATGCCAAGATCACCAAGTTGTGATTGTGCTTCTATAAAAGTTTCATCTGAGTCATCAAGTACAATCATCTTGGTATTTTCTGGTAAATATTTTGGGTCGCTGATAGCATATAGCTGTAGAAAAATATCGACTTCATTATTAGTTTCTCTAGCCACATGGAGCACTAAAGCCATCTGGTATCTATTATCCCAGGTAATTTTTTTAACTCGATGGACTCCTTTGATGTGCCTAAGAGCATATCTATAAGAAGGTTGTACTGTTCCTAAAATCTCGTGCCATGGATGCCAATTTTGTTGCTCCGCCTCACGAAAGTCATTGCCCAACCAATTATTCAAGTTTATTGCATTCTGAACAAGTTCAGTCTGCCAGGGATTTAGCACTGATGTTTCAGGTTCTAGCAGCTCATAAATTAGCTCATAAATATCAAAGTCTTTATCAAAGCAGTATTCTAATGACTGACGCTCTAACACTTGTTTAACTGACAAAACTGGCAAAACTGGAAAAGTAAAGCCCATAGAATTTAATTGTTGAGCATTTAAGGTTACCAAGGCTTCCAGATTATTAACCCTTGCACAAACCAGCTCTTCAGCAACTTCAAAACCTGTCACCTCTATAAGGTTGTATAATCGATCTTTCTCTGAAATGGTGTAATCGAAAGGGCATTCCTTTAGAATTCCCATTACCATAGATAAAATTTGTGTCGCATCTTTTTCGCTCCTCAGGATTTTGGCGTAATAAAATAATTTAGCCACAGTCGCTTTGGCAACATAGCCCTCAATTCGTTGGGATTCAATAATTTCCAACAACTTTAGCGTCTGTTCCAAAAACGGCTCTTGCTCGATCAGGAGACACATCAAGACACTTAAACTTACCAAAACCCTCATAATTGAACATCAATAGCAGTTCTCAAATGAATAAACTACAGTGAACACACCCAGTGAACACACCCAGTCAATGTTGATTGCAGCAACAGCTCATTCTCAGCTGACCCCCTAATCAGGAATGGGGGCTATTCACGTGAAAACCGCTGTATGCATCTTGTAACTAAATTGAGTAACTAATTAGTTACTCAATTTAGTAGTCCTTGAATTTAGAGTCTCTTGGAATCTCGGGGTTGACTGAAGACTTTTCACCTTTTACTAGCTTACGCAATCGCGCTGATTTAGACCCTTTTGATACAGAAGACCGAGGTTTACGGCTGCTTGGCTCCTGATCCAGTACCTGGTTTAGATTCTCCTTCATCTCCATGAATAACTCTTGCAATTCATCCAGACGCCTCTCTAGATTAGAGTCAGTCTTAGGTACAGGGGATACTCCCAGGGATTGAGCAACTCCTTGAATGGCAAGTGCGAGATCAGTAACATTGGTTTGTTTTCTGAGGTTCTCAACGGAGGCTTCTACTACTGTTAAACGCTCCTCTACTGAGTCATCGGTTTCCAAACCCTGTCTCAGCAGTCTGTTGATTAACTCTGTCACTGAAATGCCCTTCTCCTCAGCGCGCTCTTTGAGGGCTTGTGCTAGGTCTTCAGATAGTCTGAAACTAACTAGTTTTCTGGACATAACAATTTATTCACATTAACTAGTGATATACGTATTATAGCTTTTTTGGTGGCTAGTGATATACGTATTATAGCTGCTTGCTGATCAGTAATTACTATGATATGGTTCCTCTAACCCAGTTAATATAGGGATTTCAGCTATTTTCAAAAATATATCCCCGACGTCAGCCTGTCTGCTAGTGGTCAAATTTGATATACGTATGATATACAAAAGTTATACATGATTGGAGGTGCCCAGATGAAGCGTCTAAGAGACTTTTTCAGAAAAGCGAGAACTCCGATAGCGGTAGTGAGTGCAATACTTGTCGGAGCTAACGCTGGGATTGGAATTTGGCAAAATTTAGATTTAAACAGTCAAATTCAGGAGATTATCAACAAAACCTGGGATCATAGTGAGTCTTCTGCTGAAACAAGCAGGAAAGATACGGACCTTCCTGAAGATCTACCTCCTAAACTCTGAAGAAGCTACAGAAATCGGTGACTTGCCCACCCAGTGGCAAAGGGAATGAGTCGATGGGGGTGCATCTCTAGCTATGGTGATCAATGCTCTCTGTTTTAGGGAAGCAACTGAGTTGGGACTGAGAAATTTTTCCAGTCCCGTTAGCTATAGTAATGTGAATAATTTAGACAAAGAGCTTGAGGTCGCATTTCCGATCAACGTCTTGCTGTTACCGTAAGAAGTTGGTTTAAGCTGGTTGACTCAAGGCTTCCGTTAGATAATCTGCCGCTGCTTCCACTAATGCGATCGCATTTTCATAAATCATGCGAGTTGGTCCAATAATTCCCACACTTCCCACCGGCACTTGGTCTTGCTGATAGTTAGCAGATACCAAGGTACAGCCACGCATCGGTTCCAAGGAATTCTCCGCACCAATCCTAATATTCACACGAGAGTTAACTTCACACTCTTCCGGTACTTTAAAGATTACTGACCACAGTTGCTCCTGTTCCTCTTCCAACAGATGTAGCAAACCTAGAGTCTGGTCGATTTCCGAAAATTCTGGTTGACGCAACACCTCTGAGATGCCACGAATCATAATCGGGCTGGACTTAGGTGCTACAGTGCGGCGGGTCAACTCAGCTAATAAATTGCTGAAAAAATCCGCATAGCGGACAAATTCTCGGTCTAATTCACCCCAATCTAATTTCTCCAATTCCCTGAGAGTTCTTCCGCGCAGCTTACTATTCAAAAAGTTAGATAATATTTTTAACTCCCGCTCCACAATCGACTCATCAACCGTCCTATCATCCTCTGACTGGGGCAGATTCATCAATACCGACTGAGTTTCATAACTATCGGTAACTATAATCAACATCACCTGCCCTAGCTCTAGGTGCATCAACTGTAGATGGCGCAGGCGAGTAGTGCGATTGTCAGGGAAAGTAATTAAAGCAATATATCCACTAACCGTTGCCAGAATTTGAGCAGCATTCCGTAGCAATACCTCAAACTTAGCTTCCTCCCAGTTCAACTTCTCTGCCAATAAATTCTCAACATACTGACTCAAGGTTTCTGACGGTTGAATCAGCTGGTCAACATAGGTTCGATAACCTGAATCAGAAGGAACCCTACCTGCAGAGGTATGGGGTTGATATAGTAGTCCAACTTTTTCCAACATACTCATGCAAGAACGAATCGTCGCTGGACTAACACTCAGGTCATATTCTTGAACCAAGGCTTTAGAACCAACCGGTTCCGCCGTGGCAATATAGTGACGAATAGTCGCCCAGAGAATATGTTGTTGCCGACTTGTTAAACTTAGTTGTTGGCGAGACATTTTGAACCAAAGCTGAACTTCATTTTAAAGGGAAAAAAGTCTAAATTAGAGGGAGGAGTTACCATTAAGGTGATAAAACATAATAACTAGGAAGCGATGCAGCGCGGTTTTGGGGGTTTCCCCCATGAGCGACTGAATTAAGACATAGAATTTTGCCTAAAAGCTGGCTTGAGTTAAGCAGTCTTTAGTCCAAAACAGTAGGGCTGATAATTAGATATCCCAATCAATCACCAAAAATCAGGGTTGGTTTTGGTGAAAGTTGGAAGTATCTGGCATTTATCCATAGCTATGGCAGCTTCTGCTCACCCAAGGATTAAGTTGGTTATTAATACATTTTCTCTAATAATATTTGCTGTAAGAACATTTGTTCTAAGATAGCAGAATCTACTCATAGCAGTAGTTAGCAGTGAGCTGCAATTAGTAACGAGGAATGCTATCATCAACTATGATTGAGTATGCGTCAATACCCCCAGCTACATTCTTGACATTCGTGAACCCCTGACTGATTAACCACTGACACATCTGAGCCGAGCGCATACCATGATGGCACATGACCATGGTTTCGACTGCGGGGTCAAAGCGAGTAGAGATTTCCCCAGACCACTGAGCAAATTCACTCAAAGGCAGAATTTCAAACCCTTCTATAGAAGCGATCGCAACTTCTTGCCGTTCTCGGACATCAATAAGCTGTAACTGCTCCGGGGAATCTGCCATCTGCCTTGCCAGTTGTTCAACACTGATTTCAAGAAGAGGTTGATCAAACGATTGAGCGACCATAGGACGGAAATAGCTGTAACGCGCTTGTTTTCTTAGTTTTGACCTTTATTTTACCTCTAGTCATCCCAATTTCATTGATTCGCCCTAAAGATAATGATCAGGTGATGGGCTGAGCAGCTATGGTCGCTGATTAATATGTACCAATATTTAAAGGAGTTACGATCAGCATTAACATCAGCTTTAAGTCGTCAGCTATCATGCTTAAAATAAACATCGAACACAATAATTTAATAGTTCGAGATTTTACAGAATTGAAAGTTTGGTCATTTGCCCATCTAAGTATTCAGGCGTTGGCTGATAGCACCTCAAGTAGCACCTCAAGTAGCGCTTAAGCTGATAGCTGATAGCTAATTGGTAAAGAATAAATTAATACCAAAGCTATAAATAAATAATTAATGTGGCAGATAGCAGAGTGTCACAGGTATTCCTATCAAACAACAGAGGTTTATAGGAAAATCTAAGTAAGTACTGTAATTTTTTATAGTTTACTCGTACTCAAATAGGGAGGAAATAGTAACAACTAGTCTTAGGAGGGTTTTGACAATGGTACGACAAGGTGTTAGAGGAGTCATAGCTTTAATAGTAGCCCTCTGTTCTATGCCAGTTTTATCTCAGACAGCGAATTTTGCTTCTTTAAACTTATCACCTGGTTTTTCCCCAAGTCAAGGACAGGTCAGTGGTCACACCGGTGGTGCTTACTCGTTGTCATCGATTGCGAATAGCGATCGCAACAATGATCCCTGTATCGGTTTTGGAGACCCTACTCCAGATCACCTGATGGTTTTGGAGACAGATTTCCATAATTTAACTATAGGGGTCAACACAGGGGGAAAGGATACCACTTTACTAATTCAGTTTCCCAACAATCAGATCCTTTGTGGGGATGATACAGGTTCAAAAAAAGATGCCAGCATAACCGCACAAAATTGGCCAGCTGGGACATACCAAATCTGGGTAGGTTCCTTTGAGGGAGGACAAAGGTGGGATTACACCCTGACAGCTGTTGAGTAACTAAAAACGGTAAACTAGTTAGTAATCTGTTCAAGTATTAATTCTGGTGACCCCTAGTGCTATCTGCCCTGATTGCTGACTTCCGTATTATCTTTGAGCGTGACCCAGCTGCTCAGAACTGGCTGGAAGTTTTGTTCTGCTACCCTGGTCTACAGGCTCTGCTGTTCCATCGCTGCTGTCACTGGTTACATGTGATTGGGATTCCATTCATTCCTCGACTGCTGAGTCAGTTATCCCGATTTGTTACAGGTATTGAAATTCATCCGGGTGCCAAAATTGGTCATGGTGTATTTATCGACCATGGTATGGGTGTGGTGATTGGAGAAACCGCCATTGTGGGAGACTACTGTCTAATCTATCAAGGTGTTACCCTCGGCGGTACAGGAAAGGAAAGTGGCAAGCGCCACCCTACTCTAGGAGAAAATGTAGTGCTGGGAGCTGGTGCTAAGGTGCTAGGGAATATCCAAATTGGTAATAATGTGCGCATTGGTGCTGGCTCAGTGGTCTTGCGAGATGTTCCTTCCGATTGTACTGTCGTCGGTATTCCAGGTCGGATTGTCTATCGTTCCGGTGTGCGAGTCAATCCCCTTGAACATGGTAGCTTGCCTGACTCAGAAGCCAAGGTAATTCGAGCGTTAGTAGACCGGATTGAGTCTCTCGAACAACAGCTGCAAGAGTTAGCTCAGCAAAAATCTTCAATGGCATCAATGATGTCTGATCACTCTTCAACACCAGATGCTCCAGAGAAGGGGGCTAATGCCCCATGTTGTGATCTCCAGGATAAAGAAATTCGGCAGTTTTTAGATAGTTTTGATACTCCCACCGCTAAATCGAAGATTATAGCGGGGGATTCTTAAGAGCATAAAACTCTTACTGGCACAGCCAAACAGCCGAAGCTAAGGATTAACAGCTTTTTGAAACCACTCCCCAGAACTGTCTTGGTAGTAAAGCCATCGGTTTTGGGGGAAACCCTGCAACGCTAGGTGATCCACCTTGACTGGTTCGATCAATAATAGGCAAAAATTTGGCAAAGGCTGATCTAGGGCAGGTGGCGGTGGGGAAAAGGCTTGTTTATCTGCTACTCTGGCAACACCAGGGTCAGGCCAAGCAAATTGTAAACGAGCTGCATCAGAAAGATTTTGCCAAGTCTCTTGGCGGACTTGTTGAAGTCCTTCGTCGGGATAATCAGCAGTGATCAGGGTCAACTGGCCTGCTAAACGAAATTGTTCACGAGTGTTAGGAAAGTACCAACAAACTTCTCCCCAGGGATGATGATTAATGTCGTGAATTTTATGGCTACGGGTATCGGTAATAACTTTGAGTTGGTTGGAATTGTCCAAAAAACCTCGAAAAACTACGGTGCGGTTAGCCGGATAGCCCTTGGGGTCAACGGTTGCAAGTTGAAAGTAACGGGCATAAGCTAGGCTCCGATTGTGATGGAGTGCGCGAGCTAGGGGCGATCGCCAAAGAGCAATAGGCATTTTTTTTGAGACATAGCCCAGAAAATAGCGCAAATGTAGGGTAGTTTCAAGCTCAGGATGGAACCAAGTCGCAAGTTGGCTGACAAAACGTTAGAATCCCAATTAGAATCCCAATCTAATCACTCATACAACTATTGGCAGCACAACCAGCACCAGGAGAGCAACTCATGTTCCTCAATGAACTGACACCAATTTTTGAAGAATTTACTCAGCAGCCTGTAGCTTTTTTGGGCGGATTTTTTTCAGGAGTGTTCCGCCTGAATCTCTCAGATGATCCTCTCAAAAGTTGGCTAGAGGCTCAAACTGGCTCTGAAGCAGACAAAGATGGTCATAACAGAAGCGAAAATGATAAAAATAAGGGTCCGCAGTCGATTTCCATTGATTAAGAGCTAATTCAACTCTATTTAGCGTGGGTGTTTGGGGTATAATTGGTGCTTAAGCACCACCCTAAAACATTTTTTTGATGAATTATTAAATAGTGTCAACTAGACAACCACTGATAATCCCGTAAGTGAGCTATCATGAAACGGTATTCACAAGTTCAGTGGATTCCTTTGGTAAAACTTTGATTTTGCTTCCCCCCCCTGAGGTGGTTGCCCACTGTCGAAATTTACCACTGGTTCCTCAGATATGACCGTGAGCAACCAAAATACGTTGTACTCCGTTCCTCTGTGCCTCTGAACTTTAGTTCTATGTTCTGCCTCATCGATCGACATGACCATTTACGTCGGAAACCTGTCCTATCAAGCCACCGAAGACGACTTAAAAACAGTTTTTGGAGACTACGGCACCGTTAAACGAGTTGTTATGCCCACAGACCGTGAAACCGGCAAAATGCGCGGGTTTGCCTTTGTGGAAATGACAGAATCAGATCAAGAAGACTCAGCTATATCTCAGTTGGATGGTGCTGAGTGGATGGGACGTAGAATCAGGGTCAATAAAGCCAGACCTCGGGAAAATCGTAGTAACGCTCCACGGCGCAATTCCTGGTAGTTGGTAATCAGCTGTTGAACAAGATTGAGCGACGTATTCCCCCACCTGGCTATCGCCACGCTGCGCGAACGTTCAGGTGGGGGTTAGGGGCGCACATGTCTTACGCCTTCTGTCCGGTCAATCCGGTCAAGAAACGACAAATTCTGTGCTATAACTAGGTTTATGTTGAGCGGTACGGCAAAGGGCAGAACAAGATTCTGAACAACCTGGAGGCACGACCTCTCAACGAAAGGGAAATCAAACCTGTAAATCCTGTGTAGTCGGTTTATATACGTCAGACTCTAGGTGAGAGATTCTAAACATGGCCCCATAGCGGAAACGACTTGGGGGAACAGTCCAGCAAAAGTCCTGGAAGCAGGCGCGAGAATGCCGCCTGTCGCGAGGGATAAGCCCTTGTAATCAAGACGGACACTCCCACCTGGTACGCGAGGTGGGGGAAGCATTCATCATCTAATTGGTATAACTGATTAAGTGTTCTTTAAGAGTTCTGAATTTGACCATTGACCGTTGACCGTTGACCACTAACAGTCAACAGTCAACAAGATTCATGTACTTAAAACGTTCATGATCTAAAAACTGTCTAATCTCCTAGACAAATACCTAATCCTCTAGCGGTTCTTACCAGAGTTCCGTTCGGATTCACAGCTTGATAATGCTTAATCGTTTCCTCAATCGGTACACTTACAACCTGGCGATATTGCCATGTAACCATCTGGTCATATCGTTCATTGGCGATTAAGTCAACTGCTGCCACACCGAAGGCTGAGGCAATTAAGCGATCAAGGGGTGAAGGAGTGGCACCCCGCTGGGTGTGTCCAAGAACTGTAACTCGCGTTTCCGCTCCAATCGAATTACAAATCTCTTGGGCTAGATATTGACCAATACCACCTAAGCGACATTCACCAAATCCGACATTACTCTGAAGCACCTCACCGGTAGCAGTGCGAACCGCCTCGGAAACAACGATTAAACAGAAGTTTCGCCCTTGCTCCTGAAGTTGCTTAATTTTATGGCAGACATTGTCAAGGGTATAAGGAATTTCTGGAATCAGAATAACGTCAGCCCCTCCTGCAATGCCAGCACTGATAGCAATGTGACCAGCATCACGCCCCATCACTTCCAAAATCATCACCCGGTCATGGCTAGCCGCAGTGAAGTGTAAGCGATCTAGAGCTTCGGTGGCAATGTTAACGGCAGTGTCAAACCCAATAGAGCGTTCGGTAATGGCAACGTCATTATCGATAGTCTTGGGTATACCTACCAATTTCATCCCCCCTTGTTGGGCAAGTTTGCGCAAAATAGCCAAACTGCCATCACCTCCAATACCAATTAGAGCGTCTAGACCCAGTTGGTGATAGCCATCAGCAATATCACTGCTGCGATCGCATAGTGTGCCATCCGGCATTGGGAAAGCAAAGGGGTCGCCTTTGTTAGTAGTGCCAAGCATTGTACCACCCATAGTCAAGATCCGATCAACCTTGTCCAAAGTTAGGTTAATCGCTTGAGGCGGATTTTGCATCAACCCCTGAGTAGCCCGACAGATGCCAAGCACCTCCCAGTTGTAAGTAGCCACAGCTCGGTGAGTCACAGCTCGAATCACCGCATTGAGACCAGCACAATCTCCACCACTGGTCAGAATGCCAATGCGTTTAGTTTCTCCCATAATCTCCGTTTAAGGTTGCAATGCTTATGTTCAGATCAATTTGACCTCAGGTATAGCCTCCAAGACAAGAAAAATGGTGTGAAGATTTGATTTCTGTATTTCTTCTAAAGTTATTAAGCATCATCAAAAATGCCTCCCTAAGATAGAAAGTGAAGAGGACTAGGCACTGGGCCAATCGGTACTCTTGCGAACACCAACATCTCTGACAAACCAAGTGCCCTAAGACCTAGGGAGGACAAAAATTATGGCAGAGGGAGCTGAACCTAGAACTCAAGAAAGAGCCCTGGATCGGGATTGTAAAACGTTATCCCGTCACGTTTTCGAGCAACTCCAAAGTTTTTCGATGGAGGCACAAGACCTAAGTGCCCTCATGAATCGCATCGCCCTAGCTGCCAAGCTAATTGCTCAACGCATGAGCCGAGCTGGTTTGATGGAAGGGGTGTTAGGATTCACCGGTGAAGTCAATGTGCAGGGTGAATCTGTCAAAAGGATGGATCTCTATGCCAATGATGTTTTCATCTCGGTATTTAAGCAAAGTGGTCTCGTCTGTCGCTTGGCCTCCGAGGAAATGGAAAAACCCTACTATATCCCGGAGAATTGCCCAATTGGACGTTACACTCTGCTGTATGACCCCATTGATGGTTCCTCCAATATCGACACGAACTTGAATGTTGGTTCGATTTTTTCGATTCGTAAGCAAGAAGGAGAGGATCTAGACGGGGAAGCCCGTGATCTTCTCCAAAACGGGCATAAGCAAATTGCTGCTGGCTACGTTCTCTATGGTCCTAGCACAATGCTGGTGTATTCCATCGGCACGGGTGTTCATGCCTTCACTCTCGATCCAACCTTGGGAGAGTTTATCCTGTCGAAGGAAAACATTCAGGTGCCAGAACATGGCCCAGTGTATAGCACCAATGAAGGAAACTTCTGGCAGTGGGAAGAATCCATACGGGACTATGTTCGCTATGTCCATCGCCATGAAGGCTATACCGCTCGCTATGGTGGGGCATTAGTGGGAGATTTTCACCGCATCTTGTATCAGGGCGGTGTATTCCTTTATCCCGGTACTGTGAAAAAACCAGAAGGGAAGTTGCGTCTACTATACGAATCTTCTCCCCTAGCCTTTTTGATAGAACAAGCCGGAGGCGCTGCCAGTACAGGTACCGAAGACATTTTGGACACTGTGCCAACAACCCTCCATGCTCGTACTCCATTAATTATTGGCAGCAAAGAGGATGTAGCTTTGGTCAAGTCCTTCATCGAGGAAAAGGCAAGGCAGGCGCAAGAAAAGTTGGAAGTGGCAGGGCACGTAGATCAGGGTGAACCGGTTGAAGGTTAACTGGTTGAAGGTTGAAGGTTGAAGGTTGAAGGTTAACTGGTTGTTCGCGTAGCGTGGCCTTTTGGCCAAGGTTAAGCGGTTGTTCGCGTAGCGTGGCCTTTTGGCCAAGGTTAACAGGTTGAACGCGATGGACGAAGTCCCGCAATCGAGCGATCGCGTGGCCTTTTGGCCAAGGTTAACCGGTTGAACGCGATGGACGAAGTCCCGCAATCGAGCGATCGCGTGGCCAAAGGCCAAGGTTAACCGGTTGAAGGTGGCAATGAATACCTCCCTACCCTTCGGTTTTTCCTTTGGGGTAAGGCCACGGCTAATCTTTGAGAAAAGCTTCGCCGAACTCCAACCAACCGTCAAGCCAATAGTCAAGCCAATAACTTTCAACCAACCAACTAACCCTACACCGAACCCCAAGGCGAACAACCAATCAACCAACCTTCAACCAATCAACCTTCAACCACCCAACCTTCAACCACCCAACCTTCAACCAACCAACCTTCAACCAACCAACCTTCAACCAACCAACCTTCAACCAACCAACCTTCAACCTTCAACCAACCAACCCTACACCGAACCCGAAAGGTGAACAACCTTAAACCCTTGACAAATAACACATAAGGAGCTAAGCAATGACAACGACAGCCGAGAATCCGATTTTTCAGATTGAAAAAAATTATGGTCAGAGTATCTGGATGGATAATCTCAGCCGCACGCTGATTGAGTCTGGAGAACTAAAAGAACTGATTAAAACCCGGGGAATTTGTGGGATAACCTCCAACCCAGCAATTTTTGAAAAAGCGATCGCAGGCAATGCCATCTACGATACCGATATCGAAGCCGGTATTCGTGCCGAGAAGTCGGTGATGGAAATTTACGAAACCCTGGTATTTGAAGACATTTCTAATGCTTGTGATATCTTCAAACCTGTCTACGACCAAACCAATGGGTTAGATGGTTACGTCAGCATTGAAGTCCCACCCACTATCGCCAAAGATACTCAAAGCACGATTTCCGAAGCCCAACGCTATTACGAAGCTATTGGTAGGGAAAACGTGATGATTAAGATTCCCGGTACCCCAGAAGGGTTACCCGCAGTAGAGCAAGCTATCAGTGAAGGTATCAACGTTAATGTCACCTTGCTCTTCTCTGTAGAAAGCTACGTTGAAACATTCTGGGCTTATATCCGGGGTTTGGAAAAACGAGCCGCAGAAGGGAAAGATATTAGCAAGATTGCTTCTGTAGCTAGTTTCTTCCTCAGCCGCATTGATACCAAAGTGGATGCCAAATTGGAGGAAAAAAGTGCGGCGAGCGATGACCCCAATGTGACAGAGAAGCTAAAGGGAATCGAAGGCAAAGTTGCGATCGCTAACGCTAAAGTTGCCTACCAGAAGTACAAAGAAATTATCCAAAGCGATCGCTGGAAAGCTCTATCAGCAAAAGGTGCACAGGTACAGCGGTTATTGTGGGCAAGCACCAGCACCAAAAACCCTGCCTACAGTGATGTGATGTATGTCGATGAACTCATTGGACCGAATACTGTCAACACCCTGCCTCCCAATACCATCGAAGCTTGTGCCGATCACTGTTCCCCAGAAAGTCGGATTGAGACAGGTGTTGAAGAAGCTTACCAAACCATAAACTCTCTTAACGATCCTGATGTCAATATCAATCTCAGCGAAGTTATGGATGAATTACTTGAGGAAGGGATCGTTAAATTTGTTAAGCCCTTTGATTCCTTAATATCATCTTTAGAAAGCAAAGTCAAACTATTGGCTACGGTGTAATAGAAGACGTTGAAGGTTGCCAGTTAATTTAGGTTGAAGGTTGTCGGTTGACAAAATGGCTTCGATAGAAAGCTAATTTAAAGTGTTAACCGTCACCCTTCAGCCTACCCTAAAACGAACACCTGGGTAACAACAACCTTTAACCTTTAACCTGATAACCTTGGCCAAAAGGCCACGCTACGCGAACACCCTGATCACCTTCAATAGGCAAAGATGGTTACTCTGCTAGAAAATCCCTTAAGAGTGGGCTTGCAACAGGAGCGCACGCCAGAACCATTGATTATGGTGATTTATGGCGCGTCCGGAGATTTGACTAAACGCAAGCTCGTACCAGCACTTTACCAGCTTAAACGAGAACGACGTCTACCACCAGAAATTACCATCGTTGGTGTTGCCCGTCGAGATTGGACTCATGACTACTTCCGGGAACAAATGCGGGAGGGAATTGAGGAATTTTCCGACGGGATTCAATCGGAGGAGTTGTGGCAAGACTTTGCCGATGGCCTGTTTTACTGTTCCGGTGACATGGATAAAGCCGAAAGTTACCAGAAGCTGAAAGCCTTCTTGGCAGAACTCGATGGTAAACGGGGAACACGGGGAAACCGGGTATTTTATTTAGCCGTAGCTCCCAGATTCTTTACAGAAGCCATCCAGCAATTGGGGGCAGCGGGAATGTTGAGTGACCCAGTCAAGCAGCGCTTGGTAATTGAAAAACCCTTCGGAAAGGATTTAAGTTCAGCTCAATCTCTGAACCGGGTGGTACAAAAAGTTTGCAAGGAAGAGCAAATTTACCGCATTGACCACTATCTCGGCAAAGAAACCGTTCAGAATCTGTTAGTGTTCCGTTTTGGTAATGCTATATTTGAGCCCCTTTGGAATCGCCAGTTTGTTGACCATATCCAAATTACCGTAGGCGAATCGGTAGGGGTAGAGGAACGGGCAGGTTACTACGACAAATCCGGCGCACTGCGGGATATGGTGCAGAACCATTTGATGCAGCTATTTTGCCTAACGGCCATGGAAGCTCCCAATGCTCTGGACGCTGACAGTATCCGTACTGAAAAGGTCAAGGTGATTCAAGCTACTCACCTGGCAGATATTCATAATCTAGAAAATTCAGCAGTGCGGGGTCAGTATGCAGCAGGTTGGATGAAAGGCAAACAAGTGCCTGGGTATCGGGAAGAGAAAGGGGTTGACCCCAATTCCACTACCCCCACCTATGTCGCCCTAAAGCTACTGATTGATAACTGGCGCTGGCAAGGAGTTCCCTTTTACCTGCGCACGGGTAAACGACTGCCGAAGAAGGTCAGTGAGATCTCCATTCAGTTTCGTAAAGTTCCCCTAATGATTTTTAAATCTGCGGCTCAGCAGACTAGCCCCAATGTCTTAACTCTGCGCTTGCAGCCCAATGAGGGAATTTCTCTGCGTTTTGAGGCGAAACGGCCAGGACCAGATTTGCGCACCCGCACCGTAGATATGGACTTTAGCTACGGTTCTTCCTTTGGTGTGGCAACCGCTGATGCGTATAATCGACTGTTACTTGACTGTATGTTAGGGGATCAAACCTTGTTTACCCGTGCTGATGAAGTGGAAGAAGCCTGGCGGGTAGTGACACCAGCCTTAGCAGCTTGGGATGGTCCGGCTGACCCAGCATCGATACCTCAGTATGAAGCAGGAACTTGGGAACCGAAGGAAGCTGAAAACCTCATTAATCGAGATGGGCGTCGTTGGCGCAGACTTTAAGTTAGTTAGTGACTACTGACTACTGACTACTGACCATTGACCATTGACAAAAAACAAGTGAATTGCTATGGCTACACAATCTCCTCCGTTGCTTTCGATACAACCACCCAAAGATGTTTCTTTGGGTGAAATTGAAGCGGAACTGCGTCAAATTTGGCAAAGCTATGGTGAAAACGGTGATTCGCCCAGTGCGATCAGGGCAACCACATTTAGTTTAGTGGTTTATGAACCCGAAGAAACCCAGCAGCTCTTAGCAGCACTGGGATATTATTCCGGTCCAATTGATGGTATCCTAGGCCCGCGCATGGTGGCTGCTCTCAAGGCAGCACAGAAAGCCTACGGATTGGAAAGAACGGGTAAAGCAGATGAGGCGACTAAGGCAAAACTACGGGAGGAATACAATGAATCTGTCCAGAAGGGACAGACCCAGAAGAAGCTAGAGTATTCCGGTGATTTAGAAGGATTTGGAATTGCCGATGCGATCGCAGCCTCTAACCCCTGTCGCATTATTGCCCTTTGTCCTATTGCCGGAGAAGATGAAGGGGTTAAGGCTCAGGTATCTGCCTCTTGCCCCATTCAAAAGCAAAGCCAGAGTACATTAATATGTTGTGAATACATCACCCTAACTGGCACGGCTGCTGCGTTGGAACGGATTAGCGGTGTCATTTCGGAATTGATGTTACCAGAACTGCCGAAATTCCTATGGTGGAAGGGAACTCCCGATCCTAATTATGGGTTGTTCCAACGCTTAGCAGGGCTAAGTAATACCGTCATTGTTGACTCAAGTAGCTTTAACAATCCAGAGGAACAGTTATCACAAATGTGTGAGCTGATCAATCAGGGCACACCAGTGGCTGACCTGAATTGGGCACGGTTGGCAGCATGGCAAGAGTTAACCGCAGAAGCATTTGATCCACCAGAACGTCGTGGGGCAATCTACGAAGTTGATCAAGTTACCATTGATTACGAAAAAGGGAATGAGGCTCAAGCACTGATGTTTCTGAGTTGGTTAGCATCTCGCTTAGAATGGCTTCCCACGTCTGATCTCAAAGAAGGTGGGGATTACGACCTGCGGCGTGTTAAATTTATCAGACCCAACCAGCAACCTGTAGAAGCAGAATTGGCAGCTATCCCCGTAGCTGATGTCGGAGATGTGGCAGGTGATTTGATTAGCCTGCGCTTGGGTTCGACCAACCTGCAAGCTGATTGCTGCACTGTATTGTGTTCACAAACCACTGGTTGTATGCGGATGGAAGCTGGTGGTGGTGCTCAGTCTTGCCGCATTCAGCAGGTATCGCCTTTATTTGACCAGAAGACAGAGTTTTTGCTCTCTCAGCAATTACAACGCTGGGGTCGGGAGATGCTATACGAAGAAAGTATGGCAGTGACCAAGGAAATTTTGAAGTTGACGGTGACAAGTTGAAGGTTTGACAGAAGCGTTGAAGGTTAACAAGTTGCACGTTCAATGTTGAGATCATAAACTTTAACCTTAAAACCTTAAACCTTCAACTCTTCAATGGCTTTAATCATTGCTGGTGAACGTAGTGGGGTGGGCAAAACAACAGTTACGCTCGCCCTATTGTCGTATTTATCCAAGTGTAACTATAAAATTCAATCCTTTAAAGTCGGTCCGGATTACATTGACCCGATGTTTCATCAGCGGGTTACGGGACGTCCTTGTCGGAATTTAGACCCAGTATTAACCTCTGAAGATTATGTTAAAGATTGCTTTTATCGCCATTGCCAGGGAGTAGATTCTGCCCTGATTGAAGGGGTGATGGGGTTATTTGATGGAGCATCAGGAAAGGATGATTTTGCCAGCACAGCTCATGTAGCGCGGCTGTTAGACATACCAGTGTTATTAGTGTTGGATTGCTCTCGGTTATCTCGTTCCGTGGCTGCGATCGCATATGGCTATCAATCCTTCGATCCCAGGATTACCATAGCTGGGGTAGTTTTGAATCGAGTCGGAAGCTCACGCCATTTGGAATTGCTCAAGGATGCTCTCGAACCGTTACACATTCCTGTATTAGGAGAGCTACAGCGTCAGGATAATATAACTATTCCCGATCGGCACTTGGGCTTGATACCTACTGCTGAAATTACTCAACTGGATGCTTTGATTAACCGACTTGCTGATCTAGGACAGAATTGCTTTAATTGGGAGCATCTTCACTTAGAGTTGAAGGTTAAGAGGTTACAGGTTGAAGGTTCTTCGGAGTTGAAGGTTAAGAGGTTACAGGTTGAAGGTTCTTCGGAGTTGAAGGTTAAGAGGTTACAGGTTGAAAGTTCTCTAGACAACCTGCAACCTACCAACCTTCAACTTGTAACCTCTAATAACCGACCACCTGCTCTAATCCGAATTGCTGTAGCATGCGATCGCGCTTTTAGTTTCTATTACCAAGACAATCTCGATAGTTTGGAACAGCTAGGAGCAGAGTTAGTGTATTGGAGTCCCCTCACCGATACCACTTTACCTCCTGATATACAAGGGATGTACTTTGGTGGTGGTTTTCCAGAAGTTTTTGCTGAGCAACTCGCCGAAAATACTAGTGCGCGAGAGTCAGTGCGAACAGCTATAGAGTCAGGGATGCCCACTTATGCTGAGTGTGGCGGATTGATGTATTTGGGGGAGCAGATTACAGATTTTGACGGGAAATCTTGGTCAATGGTAGGGGTATTACCCACGGTTACGGTGATGGGAAAATCCCTTACTTTAGGATATCGACAGGCAACTGCTTTGGTCGATGGACCCTTGTTACCTGTCGGAGCAACGGTTTGGGGACATGAATTTCATCGCTCCCACTTGACAGTCATGCCCTCCAATCCCTTGTTTGAGTTACGGGGATATAACCAGAGAAAGGTTGGAGTTGAAGGTTGGCAAGTCTATCAGCTCCATGCTTCCTATGTTCATCTCCATTGGGGTAGTTGTCTAGAAGTTCCGGTTCGATTTTTGCAACGCTGTCAGCAGTTCACTTTTGAGGCAGTGACAAGCTAGTTCAGGACTACATAGTAATCTACCTGTAGGGTTCGGAGCAAGACCCTACTACATAAGCGCTTACTTATCCAGTTTATTGCCCAGTTTTGCTTAATATCATGTTCGGATAATTAGTTATATTAAAGTGGGAATTGTTGCCTTAAGTATTCGGACATCAATTTTCGTCACTGTATTAATAAATATTAACAGGGTAAACCCATCTTATTTTGAAACGCCTACTGGATATGAGATTCATACGATAAGTACTTGTGCTTATCAATTTTAAAATCTCTGTCTTGATGCAGTGCGGTCATGGGGGAAACCCCCAAGACCACACTGCATCGCTTCTGAGTAAGGCTTATAGAATTTAGATGCGTTTGCCATTGCCGTGTAAATATTAACTGGTATTGCTAATGAGTTTGAGGATATTTAGTATAGCTATGATATTCGGGGAGAATCAGCACCTGGCTGCCTGGTAGCACAAACAGAACAATCAATTGCCTCTGTCAGATAAAAAAAGTATAAGTAGATGTGGTTGTCTGGGTTTGTATATCCAGAATCCGGTCAAACCTATTATTATATTCTGCAGAGTGTGAACACAGAAATATTTAGGGCTTGCTGAATAAGTCTACAAAGCGACTTTAGAGGCTACACAGCTTGAAAAATCTGAGTTTCACCCCTTGGTTCCACAAGAAAACCCAGGGATTTCCCACAAAAGTACAAGGTTTTTGAGCGACAAGATGCCAAAACCTTGCACTTGTTTGGTGAAAAAAGGATTGAAAGCCTTGTCGGGTATGCCTTCTGCATTCATGCAGCAAGCCCTATTTAATCGGTTCTTAGTTGAGACTGTTACAGATACTAAGTAAAATAATGATGAAAAAAAATTGATTTGAAACATGGATGTTATCTCTTTAATACCTGTCATAGTAAAAGCTACCAAATTTGTATTTAATGAGGTCGGAAAATGGCTCCAGCAAGTACAAACCAGAAGTAGTAATATTACTCCTGAGTCATCTGAACTTGCTTTACCTGAAAACGCACCACTACTAACCCAACAACAGTTTGCTGTTCTGGAAGCAAACCCAAGTCACCTGATGGCAGTAATCAATGTTGAATTAGCTAAGACGAATGCCTATGAAATAGAAAGTCTTGTCAAGCAGATTCAGATACACCGTAGAAACCTAGTTGACTTTGAGACAGCAGAGACAGAGTTGGCTGTGTTAACTCCACCACACATCAAACGAGGTATTGAGCGCGAAGCAACCGAAATTTCTAAGAAATCTGTGCGTCTCAAAGCTTTATTGGAACAAGTGTATGGAAGGAGAATCGAAAATGCCTGAAGCACCATTCCGTCCTCTTGAATGTGTAATTGGCGGTTCGATCTTGCGCGTTGAGTATTGTGATATTACCACGCTGCATGTTGACGTAATGGTGAGTTCAGATGACATTGACCTGTCAATGGGTGGTGGCGTGTCTGATGCTCTTTTAAGAGCAGGGGGTGAGGCAGTGTGGCACGAGGCTAAGGTACATGCTCCTATTAAATTAGGCGATATTGCCATCACTACAGCAGGACGATTGCATTCCAAGAAGATTTTCCACGCAGCAGTATTGGACTATGCAAAAAGGCATTTGACAACCATCGACTTGATTCGGAACGTTACTAACAAGTGTTTGCGAGTTTGCGATGCGTCGGGGTTTCGCTCAATAGCTTTTCCTGCCCTTGCTACGGGAGCTGCTGGTTTGTCTCCAGAACGTTGTGCCGTTGCCATGATGATTCAGACAGCTACGTATCTTAGTAGTTCCACCAACATAGAACTAGTTGTTGTTGCACTATACTCTCGTATTGGTCTTCCAAAGGATGTTATTCATCGTTTTTATTCGCAGGTATCAGATTTTATTGAACTGACACAGAGACTGGAAAGTCTGACAACCGCTCTTGATAACTTGGAAAAGTTATATCGCCAACTGAAACATGATGAAACTGCAAATATAACAGCACTTTCTCGTGAAAGTCTTAGGCGTTACAGATCTAGTTGGGAAAAATCAATTTCACAAAGAGAGCCTAAGGATTTCATGCAAGAACAGGCTTGGCGTAGTTATCGGGAAGAAATCGAGCCTGATTTATACAGAATTAGTGATCTGTATAAGCGGCAAGAATGGTTAGAAAATTTCCGTTATCAAAGAGAACGATTTCAAATTTGGGATGAATACAAAGAATACCGTAGCGCTGCTCTGTTGGAAATTATTCTTATACGAAAAAAGAATATAACAGACTTAGAACTCGAGCTTGCCAAGAAGGGCTTTGATATCCATATAAATCGACAACTTGAACACCAAAAAGAGGAACTAAGTAAACTGGAAGATGAATTAAACAAGTTACAAGGTGATAAATAACGCATAGAAAACCTATTTAGGTAAAGTTTGGGAGACCAAAGCAGTTATAATCAAGGTAAAGAGGCAATATTCACAGATTTATAACCAGGGTAAACGCATCTTGTCAATAAACTGGGGAGAGTTCTTAATAAACCCGACCTTATTGTGCTTGTTGACAAGGGATTTTCCACATATAGTGTTTAGTAAATTCAAAAAACACTATATAGCGGTTTGTATTCTAATGAGGTACACAGGATTTTTACCATCTTACCTCTTACCTCTTCTGACTTCACTGCTCCCTACTCCCTAAAAACATGTAGCTCACCTAATTGAAAACCGCTATATCCCTCTTTTGTCACTCTCCGGGAAGCCAATCTCCATAAGCCTTATCAATCAATCAATACAAGCTATCCTATTAGAAAAACTTGGATACTGTATTTGTTGCTAGAAAAAAATCTGGCAATCGTTTGAACTAAAAAAGCTCTAGAACGCGCGAAAATACCAAAGTTTTCGGAGAGTGAAAGAACAGGGATATAAGTGATATACTTGACAAGATTATCAATAAACCTGTCAATAATCTGTATCAATCAAGATTCACTTTCTTCAGGCAACGCAATAATATTCAGTCTTCCTTGTAAATCTTCCCTAGAATTTATCGGAATTAACTGCCCTAGGTAAGGCTGATATTGATATAGTTGATAGTTCTTGGATATGAGAAAATCAGCAACAGCTAGGTTACTCCCCCGACTCCCTGCAATATTTTCGTACAGTATCGTTGGGGTAAATTCCGTCAAAATCCTGTTGCTCCCTGCTAAAACTTGCAGTTCGTGACCTTCTGCATCAATTTTCAACAAATCAACCTTGCTAATAGCTTCTTGCTCCATCAAACTATCCAGAGTAAAGCAGGAAACTTCCTCAAAATTACCAGATTTTACAGTTGCTTGTTCATCACTAGAAACAATTTCATTAAGTTCGCTCGCACCATGAAGAGCCAGTTGAGCTGTACCATTGCGATCGCTAGCTGCTCCTGCACACACTTTCACCCAGTCTAACTGATTAATAGTACAGGTTTCTTCTAAACAACGAACACAACCAGAAAACGG
This sequence comes from Moorena sp. SIO3I6, assembly GCF_010672095.1. Lineage (NCBI taxonomy): Bacteria > Bacillati > Cyanobacteriota > Cyanophyceae > Coleofasciculales > Coleofasciculaceae > Moorena > Moorena sp. SIO3I6. The sequence goes on from NZ_JAAHHU010000003.1 coordinate 42,306, forward strand.
TTCAACCGCTAGCACACACCCTTCTGGTCCTACTCGTAAAGCAGCACTAAAAGTGTAGACTCCCACATTAGCACCAACATCAATAACAGTCATTCCAGGTTGGAGCCAGTTGCGCCAAAACTCCATTTCTTTTTCAAACCAGTCTCCTTGAGCAATTAACACACTTGTCACCAAACTCCGGAGACTTGGCTCAACCGCTAATAGTAACTGTTCTTCAAAGGTCACATAAGTAAATGGACTTTCAACCTCCAATTCAGTCCATTCAAACCCGATTAAATCCGAATTTTCGTCCTTAATATCGCCAGCCCTAGCTAGCCCCATATTTCGCCAATACTTAGCTAAGTCTATCTGTCCTAAATCTCGATAAGCGAGGTATAGGGATTGTATAATCCTAGCAGAATATGGAGCCAAATTTTTAGCCTGGTGTAAATTAAATAATCCTTCCCATTGACTATTGATCAGGCTAGCAATTCCCAACTTTAAATGAATAGAGGGGGAATCGGAGAATAGTTGAACAGCAAGATGGAGAAATCTTAATCCCGTAGCATTATAAAATACCAATTGTGAGCGACATAAAACCTCACTTAACAAAAAAATTGATTGAGCGTAGCCATCCTCAGCGTCTATAATGTGAGCCAATTGCTCATACCGATTATCTGTAAAGTCATTTCCAGGAGGTAGATAAACTAGTCCTAGAGGAATGGATTGCTCATTAATATCAGCAGGATGTAGGGTATTAATTAACGTTGGAAATGCTGTTTGTATCCCCTGCTCCATTTCTCCAGTCATGGCGAAAACTAGAGCTAAATGAGCAGCACACAGGGGATGACCAGACAACTCAATTCCCTGATTCAAAGCATCAAAAGCCATCTCCAGATACATGGCACGTAGGGATGAGTTTTCACATTGTTCAGCTTCAATTAATGCTACTACAGCACAGTTGTTCAATTCTATAGCAGAAGTCGGATTATCCCAAGACGTACTTTCAATACTGGTCTCTACAGTAGATAAAGCCTCTGAATCCAGATTCAGACCAGCACTTTCGAGATATTGCCAATAGGAATCAGCATAATTGACAGACATTTCCGCTTTCTCTCAATAAAGGTTCGCTGTACTGTTTGTAGCTCTAACACACAGTTATAAGCTGATAGGAAAGACGATCAGGATCTGTTTTTGTTCACCAATCCCTTACGATTACTATATGGATTATCCCACAATCTGATCAACAAACCCCCTCAACTTCTATGAATGCGATCGCTTCAACCCTCGAACCAATTGTCGAAAATTCCAATATCTACACCTGGGAAAACCTAGACCCAAGCTGGCAAGAGCGAATCAAACCAGCCATTGCTCCCGACACCCTTCCCAAGAGTATCATTTACCCTAGCACACCCGAGCAACTAGCCCAAGTCATAGGTCTAGCTCATTCCCAACATTATCATCTCCTCCCCTGTGGTAACGGCAGTAAATTAGGCTGGGGAGGTATCGGTAAAGACATTGATGTGGTAGTTAGTACCAAGCACCTAAACCAAATCATTGACCACGCCGTAGGAGACTTGACAGTTACCGTAGAAGCCGGAGTGAAATTAGCTGACTTACAAGCAATTTTATCAAAAACCGGTCAATTTCTAGCATTAGATCCAGCTAATCCCCAAGAAGCAACCATTGGAGGTATTATTGCTACCGCAGACAGTGGCTCCCTAAGTCAACGCTATGGAGGGGTTCGGGATATGTTGCTCGGCATTTCCTTTGTCCGCAGTGATGGACAAATCGCTAAAGCCGGGGGTCGAGTGGTAAAGAATGTCGCTGGATATGATTTGATGAAGCTGTTTACTGGCTCCTATGGCACCCTCGGAATTATCACTCAGGCAACCTTTCGGCTATATCCAATACCACAAGCAGCAGAAACTATTGTGTTGACAGGTGAAATGGATGGAATTGCCTCAGCTGTAAAAACAGTATTAGCCTCAGCCTTGACTCCCACAGCACTAGACTTATTATCCCCTAAGTTAGTCACAGAATTAGGGATTGGTCAGGAGATGGGATTGATGGTAAGGTTCCAAAGTGTAGCAGACAGTGTCAAGGAGCAATGTGCTCGAATACAGTCAGTTGCAGAACAGTTAGGGTTACGGAATAGTTTTTATAGTAACGGGGATGACACCAGTCTATGGGAATCATTGGCAAACTCAATTGGTAAATTGGGACAATCCTCAACAATTGTCTGCAAAATAGGAGTATTACCAACTGCTGCGGCTAAGACATTGAACACCTTGGAAAGCTTAGGAGGATTGGGATTGATTCATGTTAGAAGTGGCTTAGGGAAAGTGTGGTTTGAATCCCAAGCAGTTAGTTCAGAAATGATTAAAACTATGCGCAATTTTTGTAAAACTGAACAAGGATTTATGACAGTATTAGAAGCTCCCATAACCTTGAAGCAGGAGTTAGATGTTTGGGGATATCAAGGTAATGGATTAGAGGTAATGCGTGGAATTAAACAAAAGTTTGACCCAGAAAATGTTTTAAGTCCTGGTCGATTTATTGGAGGAATTTGATTTATGGGTTTTAGGGAGTCGGAACCCACCCCTAACCCCTCCCAGGAGGGGTTAGGGAGTCGGGAGTCGGGAGTCAGGAGTCGGGAGTCGGGAGTCGGGGTAAAAAACTTGAAAGTATCTTATAACTATCATAAACGCTATATCAATCATAAATGATAAATTCCCAATCACCATTCACCAGTAAACCTTAAACCTTAAACCTTCAACCTTCAACATTACAACCTTAAACCTTCCAACCTTAAACCTTCAACATTACAACCTTAAACCTTAAACCTTCAACATTACAACCTTAAACCTTTAAAAATGACCAATATCCAACAACTAACCACGAATAAGCAAAATGGTTTTGATGCTGAAAAACCGCCCAAGCAGGAATTGATTGATTCCTGCGTTCATTGTGGCTTTTGTCTTTCCACCTGTCCAAGTTACCGGGTGCTTGGCAAAGAGATGGATTCCCCTCGGGGTCGGATCTATTTAATGAATGCAATTAGTCAAGGGGAAGCTCCCCTGGCCGAGGGGAGCACACAACATTTTGATTCTTGTTTGGGATGTTTGGCTTGTGTGACAACTTGTCCGTCTGGGGTTGAGTACGATAAGCTAATCTCCGCCACTCGTCATCAAGTTCAGCGAAATCAGCCTCGTAGTTTTCCAGATTCCCTGTTTAGACAGCTAATTTTTAGCTTGTTTCCCTATCCGGGGCGATTGCGTTCATTATTGTTTCCTTTATATCTCTACCAGACCTTGGGCGTGCAGAAATTAGTGCGTTCTACGAATTGGCTCAAACTGCTATCTCCTCGGTTAGCAGCCATGGAGTCAATGCTGCCAAAAGTTACTCTAGAGTCGTTTCGGGATAATTTGCCCGATGTTATTCCCGCTGTGGGTAAGAAGCGTTACCGGGTAGGGGTAATACTTGGCTGTGTGCAACGGTTGTTTTTCTCCCCAGTGAATGAAGCAACAGTCAGGGTGTTGACCGCCAATGGCTGTGAAGTGGTGATTCCCAAAACTCAGGGCTGTTGTGCCGCTTTGCCAGAACACCAAGGAGAAACCAAGCAAGCTCAAGCCTTAGCACGACAGATGATTGATAGTTTTGAGGGGACAGAAGTTGATGCCATCATTATTAATGCTGCTGGCTGCGGTCATACCTTGAAGGAGTATGGTCACATCCTGGAAGATGACCCCGAGTATGCCCAAAAAGCTCAGGAATTTGCGGGTAAGGTGAGGGATGCCCAGGAATTTCTAGCTAGTGTGGGACTAACTGCAACCCTTTCACCGCTTAGGGATGAGCCATTGACTATTGTCTATCAGGATGCTTGTCACCTATTACATGGACAGAAGATTAGTGTACAACCGCGACAGTTATTGCGGCAAATTCCAGGAGTGACTTTACGGGAACCGATGGATGCCGCCTTGTGTTGCGGTAGTGCTGGAGTTTACAACATGCTGCAACCGGAAGTAGCGGATGAGCTGGGACAACAAAAGGTGAATAATTTATTGAATACTGGGGCAGAGTTGATTGCTTCCCCGAATCCAGGCTGTTCATTGCAGATCAAGAAGCATTTGAAGCTGCAACGAAAAGACATTACCTTAATGCATCCGATGGAGTTACTGGATTATTCGATACGAGGATTAGGAATTTAGCTTTAGGCACACAAGAACAACTGTCAACAAGTAACTAACTCACACAAGACCTAAGTATCCAACCAATCACCAAACCCAATCCCCCAAAGCGCACCCCATGCCAAAACGGTTCCCGTAGACTATGGCAAGAAAACAACTGACTCTCTAAATTCAGCTCCAGGACTTCCAGTTGTTCCTGGATTTGCCTTAACTCAGCCTTTAGGGCTTGTCGATTAGTTTTAGTATTAGTAGTTTTAGTCTTATTACTATTAGTCTGATTACTTTTAGTCTTGCGCAAGTCTTTCCTAACTTGCTCTCGACGCTCCTGGAGTTGAGCTTGCTGTCGCTGATCCCGCTCAACCTGAGTATAACGTTTCTTGAGAGTATTAAGCGATCGCTCTATCTGACCCAATTCCTCTTCAAACTCAGCAACATCTTGTTGATCCTCTCTATTTTTTGCTGAATTACGGTAAGATGAATCAAACGATTCTGGAGGCATATAGCAATCTTAAATCCTAGGTTAAAATAGTTGGGAGTTAGTCAGCACTGACACACTCCCCCACTCAGCACTCAAAAAACAATGCCTGAATCCATCCAATTCCCCAAAACTGATGCTAAGATCGAACCTAGCACTCTGGAATTGGCTCAAGCCTTAGCAGAGCGTTTGGCGATCAGACCCAATGATTGGCATCGCCTCAAGTCTAATCGCTCCGCCCGAGCCAGTGAGCAGGCTGCTGCTGCTTTGGTATTTCTGCTCAATGAACATCCAGAAGAAGCCCTTGAACGATTGCGCCAAGCCTCTGGATGGCTAGACCGCTCTATTTCAGCTCCCCCGTGTCCAACTCATGGGAAACGCCACCCTTAGGGAAATAGGGGATTAGGAAAATAGAGGGCGCTTAGAGGGATGCTTCACTTGTTTACAAAGCCTAATTTCTGTGCCCTGGTTATTCCAGAGGACTTGATCGAAGATTTGGTGAAGGAGGCTCATGCCCCTACCGCTTTCTGATTCATCGCAGGGTAGGCTAACGTCGGTAGTCTCTTGGTCGTCACCATGGGTAAAACCAGACCCTTCATCTGAAATTACCCACCAATATTCACCATTGACTACTGAAAATTGAACCTCTACGGTCTTACTTGGGTCTAAATTATTACCGTGCTTTGCTGCATTCACTAATGCTTCTTGTAATCCCAGCCGGAGTTCCGGTTGCCATTTATTGGGAATTTGTTCAAGAAGCAAATCGAGGATCGGGCAAAGGTAAAGGGTAGAAGCAAAGCTAACCGTTTCCCAACCGCACTCAGCCGGACTCAAAGATGTGGCAATCACTCAAGAAACCCCTAGCTTTTTTTTGGTGGACTTGATATAATAGGAGGCTAGATACCTGATTTTGATCGGTTTACCCCTAAGCACGGCTGAATCGTGCTCAGGGAGAACTGGACTAGGAACTCTCGATTTCTTGAGGTTGGCTTCTATATTCAAACATGAAGATTCCTGCTAGCATAGCTAAACTACAACCTCTATATGGTTAATTATTCTGTTAATTAGTTCAATAGGTTTTTCACTAATGTCGCTGCTTTACCTATCAGCTCAATGGCAAAAATGCCTAAACAGCGCTATAATAGCCATTTAGCGTTACTCATATTCTGTAACCTTGTTTATTTCTGATTCCCTACGTCTATAGTATCAGAAAATTTTCGCCCAGACCAGACCCTTCTGGGTAATTTCCTCATGAAATACCTGTCAAATAGGTAAATAATTGATGTAGATAATTGAGACTATACATAAAGACTATACATAAAGAAACTATTTATATGGCCGTGCAACCGTTGGGTAAGCTGCCAATTCCCCATCACCAATAATTCCCCATCACCAATCAGGGATGATGCTTGGGTGTTCCACAATTGGGCAACGCCAATATCAGTGCTCGAGAAAAGCAGCACATTCTACATGGGAGGTTTGAGGAAAGAAGTCAGCAGGTTGGATGTGGGTTAACTGGTAGTAACCGTTGAGGCAAAGGAGTTTGAGGTCTCGTGCTAGGGTAGCTGGCTTACAGCTGATATAAACGATCCGTTTTGGTGCCACTTGCCTGAGGATGTCAATCACTGCTGGAGAACATCCCTTACGGGGTGGGTCAAGTATTACAATATCTGGGGCTATAGTCAAATGGGGGAGTAACTGGTCAACTGATCCCGCCTGAAATTTCACATTAGTGATCCCATTGTTCAAGGCATTTTGCTCAGCTTGCTCTACTGATGCGGCTTGCACTTCAATACCGATAGCTTGGCTTACCTGTTGAGCAAGGGGTAGAGTAAACGTCCCAATGCCACAGTAAGCATCAACTACACATTCATCCCCCTTCAGGGCTAGCTGTTTAATGATTAGGTTTAACAAAACCTCAGCCGCTTCAGTATTAACTTGGAAAAACGTATCTGGTCGCAGCCGCAACTCAAGACCAGCAAAGTTCTCCCTCAAGTATGGCTGACCGGCAACACAATAGGTTTGGGAACCAAAAATGACATTACTGCGGTGGGGGTTATGATTCACACAAACACCAACCAGTTGGGGATAACGATTTAGCCAAGTTTGCCCTTGGACATCCAAGTCTTTTAAATTCAGATCCGTTGTGACCAAGGTCAGCAACATCTCGCCAGTCCGTTGTCCAATCTGTAACGAAAGGTGACGCAATCGTCCTTGGTGGCGGCTTTCGTTGTATATCGACCAACCCAATTGCTGAATATCCTGCTTAATTTCTGCTAGCAGAGGATTCAATCGCTGGTCTTGCACGGGGCATTGATTAAGATTAATCAGCTGGTGGCTACCTTTTTGGTAGTAACCCGCTTGAACTGAACCGGTTGCTGAGCGTTTGAGGGGATAGGTAGCTTTGTTTCGATAGCCCAAGGGAGAATCTGTGGTTAAGATTGGTGCTACGGCGGGTTCGCTAAATCCACCAATGCGTTTGAGGGCTTGAATCACCTGATTTTGCTTAGCCAACTGCTGATAATCCCAGCTAACATGCTGCCATTGACAACCACCACACTTATCCGCGACGATACATCTGGGACGAACACGATTAGGGGATTCCACTAACAGTTGCTTTAACTTACCAGTGGCATAGTTAGGTTTGACCCGCATCAGGCGCACCAAAGCTATATCCCCTGTGACAGTATCCGGAACAAAAACGACCCGATTTCCTAGGCGTCCAACGCCATCACCACTATCACTGAGGTCTGTAATCATTACCTCAATCAGTTGACCTTGTTGCCAACACTCAGGGCTGGGCTGATTAGTTATCATCATTGGCATTATATAGCAAAGGGAACAGGGAGTAGGGAGTAGGGAGTAGTGATATCGGATTCAGTCGCTCATGGTGGAAACCCCCTCAGGTCGGCGCACCCGTCGCTACCTGTAGGGTGTATTATTAAGGTATCCTAGTAGTTATAGCGTTTTTGCGTAAATCCTGATAGTTTTGTTGTAATGCCAGCTTGAGATGGCAAGAGGGGGCAACGGATGCTTCTAGGGAATGTAAAGGATGGGGTAAGAGGGGAAAGAGACTATCGATGCAAGCATGCATGGGTTTTGCTCTATTTGTTGATCTTATGCCCAATGCCCTTCCGTTGTGTCACCCAAAGTCGGTAAACTACTAATTAAAAGTTCTGGCAAGAAGTCCCGAGCTAAAATCTGTAATTTAGCTTGGGATGAATCGCCTGAGTAACTCAATAAAAAACTCCATAAACTAATAACATGAGTGTAGTTAGTCAAGTCATTCTCAAAGCCGACGACGAGCTGAGATACCTCAGCTCTGGTGAACTCAGAAGTATCAATGATTTTTTGCAAAGCGGTGAGCAGCGATTGCGCATTGCTGCCACCCTGTCGGAAAATGAAAAAAAGATTGTACAAAAAGCCAGCAGTCAGCTGTGGCAGAAACGCCCTGACTTCATAGCACCAGGAGGCAATGCCTATGGTCAGCGTGAACGGAATCAGTGTTTACGGGACTATGGTTGGTACTTGCGGTTGGTCACCTATGGTGTACTTGCTGGTGATCAGAAACCTATTGAAGACATTGGTATCATCGGGGCAAGAGAAATGTATAATGCCCTAGGTGTGCCAATGGCAGGGATGTCAGAAGCGATAAATTGCTTAAAAGAGGCATCTTTGGGAATCCTAACCGATGAGGATGCTGACCTGACAGGTCCCTACTTCGATTACATTATTCAAGCAATGTCTCCTAAGTCCTAAGTCATTAGTCCTAAGTCATTGGTGATTAGTCATTAGTCATTGGTCATCTAAAAATAGCCAATGGTTAATTGTCAATGGTAAATTAACAATTAACCATTAACAATTAGCAATTAGCAATTAACAAAAGACTAATGATTAATGACCTCAAATCCCACGCATTGTAGTCGTGGGATTCTTTAAATTACATGTGGTTAATCAAAAAACTACCCTGGCTTCCATTATCAATTCTTCTGTTAAGCCATAGTATTTTTGGCTGGATGATATCTGTTGAATGTCAGGAATTGAGTTGGGTAGAACAGACTACATCAGGATCACATCATTCCTTATTTAACGTATCGGTATGGCTCTGGCTGATCGGAGCAGTTTATATCTTGTTGATGGCTTTGGCTATAACTGCTCCAGTGTATCAGATTAGAAAATTGTACGGGACTTGGATGAAATCTGATACCAAAGCTTTTGTTTCCGTAATTTTCAGCTCTTTCCTAGGCGTTATCATCCTGCGCTGGATTCATTATTCTAGCCGTATTCTGGTGCTGATTGCGGCTGCTGCCTTAGCTAGATTAGATCTTCAAACACAAGGATATGGTGAATGGCAGGCTTTCTGGATTATCTGTGGGGTTTCTCTAACAGGTTTTAGTGTAGGGTTATTACTAAATCAGTTACTAATAGCAATTATATAGCCATGTTGATAGACATTAGTGTCGGCTTTTTAGTAATGGGTAATGGGTAATGGGTAATGGCGATATCCGAGTCGTCAACCTTAAACCTTCTAACCTTAAACCTTCTAACCTTAAACCTTCTAACCTTCTAACCTTCTAACCTTCTAACCTTCAACCTTCAACCTTCTAACCTTAAACCTTCTAACCTTCTAACCTTCTAACCTTAAACCTTCTAACCTTAAACAATAAACACTATTAATCTGTCTGGGGCAGTTTAATTTGAACTGCTCCTTCTGGTGTGATGATAACTTTACCACCTAGGGCTTCAATTCTACTAATGGCGATTTTGCTAGTGCGAGGGTCAGGGGAGTTATTTAACACCATTGACCAAGCACTTACTTGAGCTATCTTACTAGTAGGATTGCGCCTTATAAATTCAGCAGTGTTGCGGGAAATTTCAGCAATGTTTTGACTTTGTTCATCAGGGGATTGACTTGCCCAATCGGCTGATTTTTCAAAGGATTGTTGGGCGGCTTTAGCGTCACCCAAAAATAATAATTCATCAATTCCTTTGTAACGCCACACATAATAAGACTGAGGAGGAACTTTAGGGGATAGTGACTGGAGTCCTTTTTCCATTAAGGCGACAGATTTTTCTGGCATTCCTGCATATAAGGAGCTACTACTAGATATAAAAAAATACGCTGTTAAAAATTTGGGGTCTCGGTTTATAATAACGTCAAAGTACTCTGGGCTAAGCTGATAGCTAGTAATTCGGCGAGCGTCTTGATCACCAAAGTACTGAAGGAAATTCAGAAATACCCAGTCAGCTAATACATTATCGAAGCCAAATGTAGGTAGTCTCTGAAGCAGATTGAGATACACTTGTGTTGCTTCTACGTCTCGCTGGAGGTCTGCGGGTGAGGTGTTTTTGGAGCTTTGTTTGAGGGCATTGAGTTGGGGTTGCTGTAGCTTTCCAACTACTAATATACAACCTAGGAGAATTATGATTGCTCCTAGGGATTGGGTTAGTCTTTGAGGAAATTGCCAAGGCATCTGTTGTCGAAGATAAGATGAAGTATTAAGTCCTGAGGATACTATCAAAACATTCCAACTTTACTGTCAATTAAGTCTGAGGGTAACTCCTTGAGAAACTGAGAAGGGTTAGCTGGTTCCCGATTCCCATAAAAGCGGCGCTCATGAGCATGGGACAAAAACAGTTGTTCCTGAGCGCGAGTAATCCCTACATAACACAAACGCCTTTCTTCCTCCAACGCTACAGGATCTCTAAGACTACGACTGTGAGGAAACAGTCCTTGCTCTAGACCGACTAGAAAGACAATGGGAAATTCTAGCCCTTTAGCAGAGTGAAGGGTCATTAAAGAAACTGCTTTTTTCCCCTCTTCGAGGTTATCCATGTCAGAGGCAAGAGTTGCATTAGCAAGAAACCCTTCTAAGCTCGTTTCTTCGTTTTCTTCTTGAAATTGCTGGACTGCATTAAACAATTCTACAATATTTTCCAATCGATTCTCAGCTTCTTCAGTTCCTTTGTTTCTTAAATCGCCAATATAACCAGACTCTTCCATAATCCCTTTGAGAATCTCTAATGCTGTTCGGTTTTCCATTTGCTCCTGCCATTGAGACATAAGCTGAGAAAATTTCTTGACCGCTTTAGCTGACCTTCCCGCAAATGTATGAACTGAGGTTTCATCACTGAGAATTTCCCACAATGGAACTCCTAATTCTTGGGCAGCTGTGACCAGATTGTTAATGGTAGTTTGTCCAATACCTCGTCGAGGAGTATTGATAATGCGCAATAGACTAACAGTGTCGGATGGGTTTGCGATCGCTCTGAGGTAAGCCAGAGCATCTTTAATTTCTTTACGGTCATAGAACTTTAACCCACCAACTACAGTATAGAGAATATCCGCTCTGATCAAAACGTCTTCAAAGGCACGGGATTGAGCATTAGTACGATAAAGAATAGCAAAACTGCCGCCATCCAGTTCTGGATTTTGTCGTTTTAGTTGGATAATTTGACTGACTACAAACTGAGCTTCTTCCAATTCGTCATCAGCGGCAAAACAATAGATTTTTTCCCCGATACCCCGTGTTGCTCGCAGAACTTTATCAATCCGCTGGGTATTATTTTCGATCAGGTGGTTAGCAGCTTGAAGAATATTTTCCCTAGAGCGATAGTTTTCTTCTAGCTTGACCATAGTGCGAGTATCTTGGTCTGGTAAACCATCACCAAAGTCTTGCTGAAAACCCAGAAGGATGGTGAAGTCTGCCATTCGGAAACTGTAGATAGAGTTATGAGTAAGCAATCCATCGCTAAAGTAGACATGGTGCTTCTCTACCTCTAGGCTATACACCAAGCCACTGTATTCCTGACGCTGAATCCTAATCGGTTTCCAAGCCACTGTTTTGCCACCCTGATAGACAGCTATATCCATCAGTTCTGGTAATAAATTAATCGCTGCTAGCTCGATAGTACTTTTACCCCTTCCGCCTTGATAGGCAATGTCAGGGCTGTAAATGGGGTAGTTTGGGTCGAGTCCAAAGTCTTGAAGACAGGAAATCCCCCGTTCTGGTAACACATCACCCAGTACATTAAATAACTGCTCCAGCATCTGACGAGTGTACTCAGTGGCACCATTAATTGGTTCAAACGGGGCAGTGGGAATACCATAGCGTGCGGCAATATAAGACACTTTGAAGGAAGCTTCTGTCCGATTGTCGGTTGCCACCAGAATCCAAGCGGCATCTGCTTTCTCAACCCTGGCTCGATAGCCTAACTGAAATCCACCATCGCTTTTAAATAGCTTGCACCATCCGACTCGGTACCACTGACCTCGGCGGATTAGGTAGACAACATGAGTCTTTTCCTTAGCTTGCTGATTCCACCGGATTGGCCATCGATGGTTTGGTGTGGAGCGAGTAGTTTGGCTATCAACCGTTACCTCAATCAGATTGCCACTAAAAGGACGACTGGCTTTGTTGAAACGATAACCATTCACTCTGCCAACTACTGCGGAAGAATGAGGGTTATAGCTGACTAACCGATGTTGATTTGGGTCTAGTGCTTCGATTGGGACATATCCCTCAGTCGTGAGTACCTGAGTACCTGGTGGCTGACACTGGTCTGCATCCCCTACTACAAAAACTGAGCGATTCTGCCAATCCCACTGACTCTTTCGAGTTTCGCCATTGGTAGTCAATAAGCGAATCAGTTCATACTGAATCCGATTGGTATCTTGATACTCATCCACTAAAATGTGATAAAATTGCTGATGCCAGTAGCTTAAGACCGACTCATTCTGTTGGAATAGCCTCATTGGCACTAAGATGAGGTCATCAAAGTCCAAAGCATTGTTAGCAGCTAATTGCTCTTGGTAGTGACTATAGACATCAGCAATCACTCGTCCCCGGAAATTCGACTGTTCTAGCTCAAACTGCTGGGGAGAAAAACCACGATTTTTGGCATTGCTGATGGCATAGCGCACAGAACGGGGGTTAAATTTGTGGTCATCAAGATTTAAGGTTTGAGTGACAATGGTTTTAACCAGGGTCTGGGCATCGGATTCGTCAAAGATGGAAAAGTTCCGATTCCACTTCCGTCCCTGATCATCTTGATATTTATTGATATCGAAGCGGAGAATCCGAGCAAACAGACTGTGGAAGGTGCCAATCCACAACGGTTTGGTGATAGTTTTGTAAACACGCGATCGCAACTGGGTTTGTTGGTCTTCTGGCAGAAGCTCCAACCGTTGACCATACTTCTGTTCCGCCAGCTGCTGAGCAAATATTTGCTCAATCCGCCCTTTCATTTCCCGTGCGGCTTTGTTAGTGAACGTCACCGCTAAGATATTTTCTGGTGAGACCTTGTGTTTGAGAATCAGATTAGCAATACGATAGGTCAAGGCTCGGGTTTTGCCAGACCCGGCACCAGCAACAACTAACAAGGGACCACAGAAATGTTCAACGGCTTGAAGTTGGGAAGGGTTAAGGTGGCTCAGGAAATCAGGGGTTGTACTCATAGGGGCGGATAAAATGCGATCGCAGATCTAGCTAGATCTATTTATCTTATAGCTGAGGCTATTCTAATGTTTAGTTTTTCCAGTGTGATTCTAAATATCCGATGATCTAGCAGCGCTCAATGGTCCATAAACACTTTCCCTACTCCCTACTCCCTACTCCCTACTCCCTACTCCCTACTCCCTACTCCCTACTCCCTACTCCCTACTCCCTACTCCCGATTCCCGATTCTTGACTGATGGTTTACACACGCCCCCTCGCTCGCTTAATTGAAGAGCTACAACGCCTGCCTGGAGTTGGTCCAAAGACTGCCCAACGACTAGCCCTTCATATCCTCAAGCGTCCAACACCGGAAGTCAAAGCCCTAGCGCAAGCGTTGGTGGAAGCCAAACAACAAGTTGGTTTTTGTAGAGTATGCTTTCACTTGTCTGCTGAACCGGTCTGCCAAATTTGCCGCAATTCCAACCGGGACCAGAAGACTATCTGTGTAGTTGCCGACTCAAGGGATGTGATTGCCATCGAAAAAACCCGCGAGTACCGAGGCCAATACCACGTTCTGGGAGGAGTGATCTCCCCTATGGATGGCATTGGTCCAGAACAACTCCATATCCAGCAACTTGTACAACGAGTCAGCCAGAAAACGATTCAAGAAGTCATTTTAGCCATCAATCCCAGTGTAGAAGGGGAGACAACCACACTATATATAGGTCAACTGATCAGGCCGTTTACCAAAGTGACTCGAATTGCCTTTGGTTTACCCATGGGGGGAGACCTAGAATATGCAGATGAAGTCACCCTAGCTAGAGCCTTAGAAGGACGCCGTGAGTTGGATTAAGCATTCGTGAGTTGGATTAAGCATTCGTGAAGGATGAATTATCAAGTGAGAAGATACTTCATCCTCCATCCTTCCATAAACTACTTCAACTTTTGCTTAATAAACGTCACCAGCTGACCTAACTGTTTCTTCAAGGCATCTATTTCCTGTTGCATTTTGGCAACCTTTGCCTTCAACTGCGCAATTTCCTGAGCTGATTCGAGCGATGACTCAGCGGTAGCTGCACTAACTGGTGCTGGTGCAGGAGTTGCTGGTCGCTTCTTAGCCTTTTGCATGGATTCTTTGATAGCGTCCGTCAGCTGCTTTTTATTAAAAGGCTTTTCAATAAAGGCAAAATACTTAAAAGGTTCTTTAATTTTAGCAGTTACTTCTTCCTTTCGGCCTGACATTAATACCAGAGGTATTGTTTGTAATTTAGTATCACTTTTAAGTTCATTAAAAATATCAAATCCACTCATTTTGGGCAGGATAAAATCTAACATGATAAAGTTAGGTTTTGCCTGGCGAATTAAATTAATTCCCTCCACCCCATCTTTAGCTTCGATGACTTCAAACCCCTTAGGTAACATCTCTTTGACATGCTTGCGGATTACCGTACTATCATCGATTACCAGGATTTTATGACTTGCCACGACTGACTCCTTTCCAAGGTAGTTTGAGTTAATTTTAAAAAAACAAATGTTGAATGAAGCGACTGTCGCCGACTCCAGAGGCTAATGTGGACACCCTAACTTAGGATCAGGGGAGTGCCAGTTTGCCTAGCGATGATCGACAAGTCACGACCTACCCAACTAAGATAACTCAGCCCTATCAATCTATAGCCATACCCCTATAAAAAGGTGTGGGAGATGTGACAATCTATCCCTATAGCAAAGGGAACAGGGAACAGGGAACAGGGAACAGGGAGTAGGGAGTAGGGAGTAGGGAGTAGGGAACAAACATTCTCTCAATTGATTTAGGATTGCTATAGTTAGTGCCATTCTAGGGTAAGACCCCACACCCGTTCAGGGTGAACCTGTGTTGAGGCTCGCCCGTCGGAATGCGATCGCGCCCCGCGTGACCTAGAGCCAATCGCATTCCGATGCAAAGTACTTGGTCTGGTTCAGTTACGATTAACCAGTTCCTATTACGGCCTAATTTCCCCCTACACCTGATCCGCCCACACCCCAACCAGACACTGATTTCTCGGTGTAATCAAAACAACTTAACTGCCAATCTTTTCTTTCCACAACCAACGAGGCAAAGTAACCAGGCACAGGGGTTAGACCAGCGATAGACCAACGGTAAACTGCCTGAGGGTCTTTGTTGATGCTCAGCAAGGCAGTCGGTTCAGCTGGATTTACAGAAACTTCGACCTGTTCCAAGCCAGCTAATCCTTCACCAATGGCTTTTAGATAGGCTTCCTTACTGGTCCATCCCTGGAAAAATGCCTTGTGCTTTTGCTCCTCAGACACAGAACAAATCACAGCATACTCTTGGGGGGAAAAGAAACGTTGAGCGAGTTGCTCAGCATCTGGCATTGGTCGCAGATATTCTAGGTCAACGCCAATCCGCTGATCCTGGGTAATAGCATACAGAATTAGTCCATGAGAGTGAGATACATTAAAACGGAGTCTTTTGCCCCCACAAGTTTCCTTGAGTGCTGGCTTGCCCCGCTTTCCATAACAAAACTCCACTTGGCGTGGGTTCATGCCCAAATAGCGACCCAAGATTTGGCGCAGAAGACCCCGACCTGCTATAAAATGCTTCCGATCCCGCTCAAAGTAAAATCGCTCAGCTCTTTGGTGCTCGTCCTCAGAAAGAGTAGTTGCCAATTTTTGAATCAATAATTCACTCAGCTCCAACTGGGCACGCCAGAGATGGACATCATGGTTAAATAGTTGCAAATCTGTTGGGGGAAGTAGCCACACTGGGGTCATGGTTCAATAAAAACTTATAAACATTAGTAGTTTCACAGTTACACCCAATAGTCAGACCAATAGTCAGATTTCATAAATTTAATGATTTTTACAGATACCCAATAACTTGCCTTACTATTAAAGTTAATGTGATGTTAAGCTGCCATGAGCTTTCCAAAGAAATTTAAATTCTTGTTCCTTAGTTACTCCAAAGAACCTCAAACCCGTAAAATAGATCAGCTTTGTATAGGGAATAGATAGAGCCTATGAGTTTTATCCCATCTCCATCTAATCAAGAATCAACCTTCCCAGCTACTTCTGACCTGTTTCTGCGCCATCGACTTAAAATTGTAGAGGATTTGTGGGAATCTGTTCTCCTATCTGAATGTGGTCAGGAACTTGTTGATTTACTCAAGCAACTGCGGGAATTGTGTTCTCCAGAAGGACAAGCCACTGAAGATCCTAAATCTTCAGTAGCTGATTTAATCCAACAGCTTGACCTTAATGAGGCGATCCGGGCATCACGAGCCTTTGCTCTATACTTTCAGCTGATCAATATTGTTGAACAACATTATGAACAGCGAAATCAACAACTCTCAAGACGCCGTTCCTACCGAAGAAGCACTGAACCCGAGTTAACCCCCTTCAGCCAAGGCATTTTAACAAAAAATGGTAATTCCTCTTGCTCAACTGTTGTAACAGTTGAGCAAGAGGTGGACCTAGGCAATGATGTTACTCAACCAGGGGGTGCCGTTACCAATGTTATCGAAAAGAGCCAGCAAGAAAACCAAGGATCTGAAAGAAAATTAGGGCTACTAGATTGGTTATTTCCCCACTTGCATAAGCAAAATGTGCCACCAGGTCAAATTCAGCGGCTGATTGATAATCTTGATATTCGTTTAGTTTTCACAGCTCACCCTACTGAAATTGTCCGTCGTACCATTCGGGGTAAACAGCGACGGATGGCTAAGATTCTCGAACAATTAGACCAAGCAGAGCAAACCTATGGTACCTTGGGAATCACTTCGTCCTGGGAGGTGACTGAATGTAGCCAAAAGCTCATGGAAGAAATTCGCCTCTGGTGGCGCACCGATGAGCTACATCAGTTTAAGCCGGGAGTACTTGATGAAGTAGATTACACTCTTCACTACTTCCAAGAAGTACTGTTTGATACTATACCCCAATTGTATAGTCGCTTCAAGCAAGCCTTAAAGGGTTCATTCCCCTGGCTGAACCCACCCGCTAAGAACTTCTGTCATTTTGGCTCTTGGGTAGGGTCAGACCGGGATGGTAATCCTTTTGTGACTCCCCAAATTACCTGGCAAACTGCCTGCTATCAACGAGATTTGGTGCTGGGTAAATATATAGGTGAGGTTAAGAATCTGACCGAATTATTGAGCCTGTCGTTGCACTGGTGTGATGTGCTACCGGAACTGTTGGACTCTCTAGAACAAGACCGTTCTCAATTGCCAGAGGTTTACGAACAGCTCGCCATTCGCTATCGGCAAGAACCCTATCGACTCAAACTGACCTACATTAAGCAAAAACTCGAAAACACCCGTGAGCGAAACCAACAGCTTGCCAATGGTATGCCTGTACCAGATGAGATGGCTAATGGTAAAAGCTGGAGTTTTTACCGCTCTGGAGAAGAATTCTTGGCAGAACTAAAGCTGATTGAGAGTAATCTGGTGGAAACCGGGTTGAACTGTCGTGAGTTAGACAATTTAATCGGTCAGGTGGAAATTTATGGCTTTTACCTGGCTCACCTAGATATTCGCCAGGAAAGTTCTCGCCACTCAGAAGCCCTCAGTGAAATTGCTGAGTACCTGCAAGTTTTGCCTAAGCCCTACAACTTGCTATCGGAATCCGAAGCATGCTTGTGGTTAACCGCTGAGTTGCGAACCCGACGTCCATTAATCCCAACAGAACTGCCATTTTCGGAAAAAACCTGCGAGACTATCGAAACCTTCCGGATGGTGCGGCAACTGCAACAAGAGTTTGGTCCCCAAATCTGCCAAACCTACATCATCAGCATGAGTCATACGGCCAGCGATTTGTTAGAAGTCCTCTTGTTGGCGAAGGAAGCTGGTTTGTATGACCCGGCCACTGGTCAGGGAACCATTCGCGTGGTGCCACTGTTTGAAACAGTGGAAGACCTTAAGCGTGCTCCAGCAGTGATGAAATCCCTGTTTGAGCTACCCTTGTATCGTGCTAGTTTGGCTGGTGGATATCAACAGTTGCAGGTTAGCCCATTAAACCTACCCTACTCGAACGCTAAAGGCGAACAACCAAATAACCCTGGCCAAAAGGCCACGCTACGGGAACAAGCGTTAACCTCTCCTAACTTACAAGAGGTAATGCTCGGCTACTCCGACAGTAACAAAGATTCTGGCTTCCTCAGTAGCAACTGGGAAATCCACAAAGCTCAGAAAGCCTTAGAGCACGTGGCCCAAGAGTATGGTATTGTTTTACGGATCTTCCATGGTCGTGGTGGTTCAGTGGGTCGTGGTGGCGGTCCATCTTATGAAGCTATCCTGGCGCAACCAGGTCGTAGTATCAATGGCCGAATCAAAATTACCGAACAGGGGGAAGTCCTGGCTTCTAGGTACTCTCTGCCAGGACTAGCGCTCTATCATCTCGAAACAATAGCCACAGCAGTGATGCAAGCTAGCTTACTCAATAATGGCTTTGATGATATCCAGCCCTGGAATGAAATTATGGAGGAGTTAGCTCAGACCTCCCGTACCCATTACCGAGCCCTGATTCACGACCAACCGGATCTGGTAGATTTCTTCCATCAAGTCACACCGATTCAAGAAATTAGCCAGTTGCAAATTAGTTCTCGCCCTGCACGGCGTAAATCAGGGAAGAAGGATTTAAGCAGTCTGCGGGCAATTCCTTGGGTCTTTAGCTGGACTCAAAGCCGCTTCCTGCTACCGAGCTGGTACGGTGTTGGCACTGCCCTACAAAGCTTTGTCGATCAGCAGCCAGAGGAAAATATCAACCTATTGCGCTGTTTCTATTCAAAATGGCCTTTCTTCAAAATGGTTATTTCCAAAGTAGAGATGACCTTAGCGAAGGTGGATTTACAAATTGCTCACCACTATCTCAAGGAACTTTCAAACCCTGAAGACCTGGAACGCTTCGAGCATTTGTTTGAGCAAATTGCTAAGGAATTTAACCTTACCTGCAATTTAGTCCTAACGATTACAGGACACCAAACACTGCTAGATGGCGACCCAAATTTACAACGGTCTGTACAGTTGCGTAATGGTACCATCGTTCCCTTAGGATTTTTACAGGTATCTTTGCTCAAACGCCTACGTCAACATAGCAACCAGGTAACATTGGGTGTGGTTCAATCCCGGTATAGTAAGGGAGAGTTACTACGAGGAGCCTTATTGACTATCAACGGTATTGCTGCTGGTATGCGTAATACTGGGTGACGTGTAAAGAATGGAAAATTAAGGATGAAGGATGAAGGATGAAAAACTAACCAATGGCGAAGTTATTCACTGTTAGTCTTTTTTTGTCCGGAATCCTTGTAATGGCAAATTTAGCACTAATGATTAAATAGGTGTTCAACTCTTTGTATATCCTTATGGCGGTGTCTGGCTTGCATCCTTTGTTTCCATTCTCGAATCGCGATCGCAGTTTTTTCTGTAGGAGGTGTATACTTCTGACTTTTCCCGGTGTTTTGCTTTGCCTGTCGTTGGTTTTGATTAGCTTGAGGTTGAATAACTAGAAACTCGGCAAGATTCTCTTGAAGTAATTTATGATCCAAGGCCCTTAGGATCGCTCTTGCGTTTGAATAACGCTCTTTGAGGGAAATAGCCAGCATTCTGTTGAGAATATTAGCAAAGGAATCACTCAATTCCAATGCTTTGCCCCACTTCAGTTCACCAGTTTGGCGCTCGCTCTGAAATGGTAGGGGGGCTTTTCCAGTAAGTAGGTAAATACAGGTAACCCCTAGGGAATAAATATCACTGCTATACACGGGTCGTAGGCTAAACTGTTCCGGTGGTGCAAATCCTACAGTACCGATGAAATGGGTAGTTGGGTTTCTGACACTGCTATCTGATACTTGGGCAATTAACTCCTTAACTGCCCCAAAATCAATTAGTACCAACTGACCATCATGAGAAAGAATAATATTCTGAGGTTTGATATCACGATGTATTACCCCATGGTCATGGATGTACTGCAATAACGGTAGTATGTCTCGCAGAAAATCTTTAACGGCTCCTGGGGATAAGCAACCAGAACGCCTCACCAACCGAGCTAGGGTAATGCCTCGAATGTACTCTTGAACCAAGTAGAATTCTCCATCGTCTACGAAATAATCGAGCAGCATGGGGATCTGGGGGTGAGTCCCCAGTTTGTTCAAAATTTTTGCCTCTCTTTCAAACCGCTGACGAGCATTATGTAATGCTTTTGGCTCACTGAATTTGGGGCGAAGTTGCTTGATGACACAAAACGGCTGACCCGGTAAGGATGTATCTTTGGCTAGAAAGGTTACACCGAAACCACCTCGACCAATCATCCGTAACACTTCATAGCGTGCGCGAAATAGCTGCTTTTTGCCACAAAGTTGACCTAACTCGGTATTCTTTAAGACATCACTGTGAAAAGAAGATAGCTTGACTTGCGGGAAATTCATTTATTTTTATATAGAAGGAGTAGCCATCAGCACCGATATGCTTTTAGTTTAGGCGTAAATATACGGGTTTGGCAGAATTATTCAGAGATAAAAAAAATTTCCTACAGTTAATTAAAAATTAGCTAAAGTTGGTTGATAATACAGGGGTAAACAGAAAACATGACTATGCATCACAAACTAAACGAAGCCTTGGACCAAGGTCGTTGCCTGAAAGTAATTAGTGGCTTAAATACTTTTGATCCCGAGAAAGTTGCTGCTGTAGTCAAAGCAGCTTCACGGGGTGGAGCGACTTTTGTCGATATTGCCGCCTCGCCCGATCTAGTCAGGTTGGCACGAGGGTTAACGGATTTACCAATTTGTGTTTCTGCTGTAGAACCAAAGCAGTTTGTTATTGCTATCCAAGCTGGTGCTGATCTGATTGAAATTGGTAACTTTGATAGCTTTTATGCTCAGGGACAGTGGTTTGATGCTTCCGACGTATTGGCACTGACCATTGAAACCCGTAAATTACTACCCAATATAACCCTATCAGTAACTGTCCCCCACATTCTAAAGTTAGATCAGCAAGTAGAACTAGCGGCAGAATTAGTCAAAGCGGGTGCCGATATTATTCAAACTGAAGGGGGTACCAGCAGTAAACCTCGCTCCGCTGGCACCTTGGGTTTAATTGAAAAAGCGGCACCAACCTTGGCAGCTGCCTATGAAATTTCTCGTGCTGTGTCAGTACCAGTGTTGTGTGCTTCCGGGTTATCCAGTGTGACCGTTCCCATGGCCATTGCCGCTGGTGCTGCTGGTGTTGGCGTTGGTTCCGCTATCAATCAGTTAGATAGCGAAGTCGCAATGGTAGCAGCGGTTCGCAGCTTGGTAGAAGCCCTGGAAGGGGTCAAGGGTAAAAGGGTTAAGGTTTGAAGGTTTGAAGGTTGTTCGCGTAGCGTGGCCGAAAGGCCAAGGTTTGAAGGGTTGAAGGTTTAATGTTAGATGGTTGAACGCGATCGCGTGGCCAATAGGCCAAGGTTGAATGTTAGATGGTTGAACGCGATCGCGTGGCCAATAGGCCAAGGTTGAATGCTTGAAAACTACTCCTTTAACCTTCAACCTGTTAACCTCCAACCTGTTAACCTCCAACCTGTTAACCTTCAACCTGTTAACCTTCAACTTGTTAACTTTCAACCTGTTAACCTCCAACCTGTTAACCTTCAACCTGTTAACCTTCAACCTATTAACCTTCAACCTGTTAACCTTCAACCTTCAAACTAAACAGTCCTTCAATCCATAAACTACCTGTTGCTGTTCCTCAACGGTAAGTTCTGGGAACATTGGCAGGGACAATACTTGATGGCAGACTTGCTCAGCAACTGGAAACTGACCGATTTGATAGCCTAAGTCTTTGTAGACTGGCTGCAAGTGTAATGGCAGGGGGTAATAGACCATAGAACTAATACCTGCCTGCTTTAATTTTTGGCGTACCTCGTCCCGATAGTTGCTATTGCTGCTATCTTGAGTGAGGCGAATGGTGTACTGGTTCCAGACGGAATGTCCCCCAGGGGTTTCCCGAGGCCGGATGATCTCAGGTAATGGCTCCAATAACTGGTGATACCGGGTTGCTACCTGACGACGGGCATTGTTCCAGCCATCGAGATAGGGTAGCTTTACGTTAAGAATAGCGGCTTGTAGGGCATCTAAACGACTGTTGATACCATTGACTTGATGGTAATAGCCCGAGCATCTGCCGTGGTCTCTTAGCATCCGTATTGAGGCCGCAACAGTTTTGTCATTGGTAGTTACCGCACCACCATCGCCACAGGTTCCCAGATTCTTGGTGGGATAGAAGCTAAAACAACCAATATGTCCAATACTGCCAACCTTTTTTCCTACCCATTCAGCACCAGTCCCTTGGGCACAGTCTTCAATGACTGCAAGACAATGAGTCTTGGCGATATCCATCACAGCAGTCATATCTACTGGCTGCCCGAACAGGTGAACTGGTATAATTGCTTTAGTATTATGGGTAATTGCTTTCTCAATTTGATTGAGATCGATATTAAAGGTTTCGGGATTGATATCTACAAAGACTGGGGTAGCACCAACTTCAGCAATTACTTCAGCAGTAGCGATGAAGGTGAAGGGTGTGGTAATTACCTCATCACCTGGTCCGATATCTAAAGCTCGCAGGGCCAGATAGAGAGCGTCTGTGCCAGAGTTACATGCAATGCATTCCAGGGTACCGGTGTAAGCCGCAAACTGTTGCTCAAAGTGCTCTACCACTGGACCACCAATATAACGTCCAGAGGAAAGAACGTCACCGACAGCAGCACTGACTTGTTCTCCAATAACTTGGTACTGCCGTTTTAAGTCAAGAGGGGGTATAGTATTCACTTGTTCCTCACACCTTAAGTTGTTTTCAATTAAAACAGAATTTTTTGCAAAAAGGGTTCAAATTTTACCTGCAGCTTACTTTTCACTCCTGGCCTTGAAGGTTTGTTCGCGTAGCGTGGCCTTTGGCCAAGGTTGAAGGTTGAAGGGTTGAAGGTTGAAGGGTTGAAGGGTTGAAGGGTTGAATGGTTGAAGGGTTGAATGGTTGAAGGGTTGAATGGTTTGAAGCTGGGATGCTGGGATGGTTGATGGTTCAAAACTAGTCTTCAACCGGTTAACATTCAACCGGTTAACATTCAACCTGTTAACCTTCAACCTATTAACCTTCAACCGGTTAACCTTCAACCTGTTAACATTCAACCGGTTAACCTTCAACCGGTTAACCTCCAACTGCCATCACAATTAACAGAGGATCTGACACAATAGATTAAAACAAGTTAGCTGTGGTGGCTGGTGGATTCTTTGATTGAACTCGATATTAGCGATTTAGCGTGGGGATTGGGCATGATGGCGATCGCAATTGGTTTATCCAGCTGGCAAAGGCTGGGTTTGGAAGTTCAACTAGCGATCGCAACTGGCCGAACTATCGTACAACTCATTGTTGTGGGATATGTGCTGGCTGTAATTTTTGCCTTAGATCACCCGATTCCTGTTTTAGGTATCTTAATGGTAATGCTGACTATTGGTACCATTACTGCCCGCAATCGGATTAGTAACCATAAGATCCCGAGACTTTTACCAATAGTATTCAGTTCCCTGTTCTTTAGTACAGCATTGACCTTAGTCTATACAAATCTATTGATGATTCAACCAGAACCTTGGTATGCACCCCAGTACCTGATTCCCTTAGGAGGTATTGTGCTGGGCAATGCCATGAATGGGGCTGCGATCGCAGGGGAACGCCTAGTTAGCACCATTAGCAACAGCACTCTGGAAATCGAAACCCATTTAAGTTTAGGTGCAACGGGACAACAAGCAGTAGCCGGTTACCGTAAGGATGCGATTCGGGCTGGGTTGATTCCTACTCTTAACTCCATGATGGTAGTGGGACTGGTCACCTTACCGGGAATCATCACAGGTCAATTGTTAAGTGGTATTGATCCCTTGAATGCTGCTTCCTATCAGATATTAATTATGTTTATGCTCGCATTTACTAACTTGATCGCCATCTTATTGATAACCTATGGGTTGACACGGCAATTTTTTAATCAGTCTGAGCAGTTAACGATATAGCATTTATCCATTGGGTGAGGTACACAGTCCCATGTTTTAGGGAGTAGGGAGTAGGGAGTAGGGAGTAGGGGCAAGAGAATTGAGTGTACCTCATACTCATCACTCTTGAGGCAATTGAGCAAATTCTTGGGAATAGACTTCAATCACCATATCTGGATCATCACGCTCGGAAAGCGATCGCATAACCTGACCCAACAATACCGGCTTGGATACACCAGCTTCGGGATGGATAATCGTCCGGGCTCGAATCGTTAACTGGTTATTTGCGCCACCAAGGCGTCCATAGGAATAAAAATTACTAGCAGCTTGGCGCAGTGTTGCTTCTACTTCCGACTCTGTCGCAGTAGGGGACAAAGCAATCACTGTTTGGTTGCCACCATTATCGTAGACTACAGTATATCGGATTGCCCCTGGAATGGTAGTACGGGTAAAGGGTACTAATGATAAGGAGAAAAAGCTAGCGGTTAGCACTAGCATAAACCCAGTGACTCCCACCAGACGAAACCGCAGACCCCATTTGAATATAAAACCGAGTATAGCAATCAAGCCACAGGCTAATGTCAGAATACCTGCCCATTGAGTGTAGATCAGAAAATCAGCTGTTGTTGGCATAGTAGTTTATAGAGTTAGTAATGGGTAATTTAGCAAATAGAACAGGGAACAGGGAACAGGGAACAGGGAACAGAAAGTAGGGCATCAAAAATTATCAAAATTCCTCCACGGATTACTATTGATCATCGTAATGGATAATTGGTGACTGACCACTCATCAAATTAGAGTAGCATCTAGATTTATGAGCATCCTATTTTTGCAGATAATACTTTCAATAATAGTTGTAATTCCTAGTCAAAAAAATTATAATTATTAAGGGAGGGTAGGCAAATTGCTATTAGCTATAATACTCATTTGAACCAAACTGTCTGTTTTTACCCACCTTACAAGCTGAGTAACGTGTTTACCAAAAGGAGTAATCCAGAAAGAAATAATCTAAATTTTACTGGTTACGCACAGTAATATTACCGGCGACAATAAAGGCAAATCCTAACTGACCCAATACTCGAAAAGCTGCTATTATATGTTGTTTACGACTATCACTTTACTCTTCAAAAGACGTAAATTGTCTAGTTTACCAATAGCGCTAAGGAGTATAGTAGTAACCGGTTTATTGGAAACCATAATCAACCATTTATCAACTATCATTATAAACTAAAAATCAATAAGATAAGCGATAATTGATACAACAGTAGAACAACTGGCCGATCAGTTCAATTTTCTATTGCCCATTGTCCATTTTAAAGTACTATAATATACTGCTATGCTAAGAGCCGGAATTGTTGGACTGCCTAATGTAGGCAAATCAACCTTATTTAATGCCCTAGTTGCCAATGCCAAGGCAGATGCTGCTAATTTTCCCTTTTGTACCATTGAGCCGAATGTTGGTGTAGTTGCTGTCCCAGATCAGCGGTTGCAGGTTCTGGCAAAGATTTCTGAATCTCAGAAAATCGTGCCAACTCGGATTGAGTTTGTGGATATTGCTGGTTTAGTCAAGGGAGCCAGTAAAGGGGAAGGCTTGGGTAACCAGTTTTTAGCCAATATCCGAGAAGTCGATGCTATTGTCCATGTGGTGCGCTGCTTTGATGATGATGACATCATCCATGTTTCCGGCTCCGTTGACCCAGGGCGGGATATTGAAGTAATTAATCTAGAATTAGCCTTAGCGGATTTAGGGCAAGTGGAACGCCGGATTGAGCGTACCCGGAAGCAAGCTCGTAGTAACAAAGATGCCAAGATGGAACTTGATGTCTTGGAAACCTTGAGCGCTGGGTTGAATGAAGGCAAATTAGTGCGCCAGATTAGTTTAACAGAAGAAGAAGCCGAGTCAGTCAAGCAATTGGGATTACTGACCAGTAAGCCAGTGATCTATGCCGCTAATGTATCTGAAGATGACTTAGCTACTGGTAATGACTGGGTCGAGCAAGTGCGGCAAATTGCTGCTACCGAAGATGCTCAAGTGGTAGTGGTTTCTGCTCAAGTAGAGTCAGAACTAATTGAGTTACCTGAAGAAGAGCGAGAGGATTTTCTTCAGTCCCTTGGTGTGGAAGAAGGGGGATTAAAATCTTTGATTGGCGCTACCTATGAATTGTTGGGCTTACGTACTTTTCTCACCACTGGTCCCCAGGAAACCCGAGCCTGGACTATTACTGCTGGTATGAAAGCGCCCCAAGCGGCTGGGGTAATTCACACGGATTTTGAGCGAGGCTTTATTCGAGCAGAAACCGTTGCTTATGGGGATTTGGTAGCTTCTGGGGCGATGACGGCTGCTAAGGAAAAAGGGTTAGTTCGCTCAGAAGGTAAAGATTATGTTGTGCAAGAGGGAGATGTGATGCTTTTCCGCTTTAATGTTTAAGTAGTGGTGCTCTAAGGGGTTATACCCATGGATATTGTTAGTCTTTTAATTGCATGTTTGGTTACTGCAATCAGTTTGTTGATCATTTCCAAACTGCCAACTGGTGTCGAGATTGATAGTTTTGAGAAAGCATTGGTTTCAGCAGTGGTGTTCGGCATTCTCAATGCCCTATTGAAACCAATCCTGGATGTTTTAGCTCTTCCTCTTACTATCTTGACTCTTGGGGTTTTTGCAGTTGTGGTCAACGCCATTATTTTTGGCTTAGCCGCTGCTTTGGTAACGGGATTCCGACTGCGCTGGGGATTTTGGAGCGCTTTGATCGGCGCAATTGCCCTTGGTTTCGTTAATTCCTTGATCTATAAGGTGCTCGGAACCTTGACTTGATTGTTGGTACCTAACAGCTAAAAGACAGGTAGACAGACAGCTTATGCGCTACGCGCACGCTACTTGAGGTGCCGTCAGCCGTCAGCCGTCAGCTATCAGCCGTCAGCTAATCAACGGGAGATAGTAAACAAGCATGTGGGTTACTGGTACAACTGCTTGGAAATCCCTGCTCGTTTTACTCATCCCACCCCGTGCAGCGATCGCCTCCGGTAGCTGATAGCTGATAGCTGATAGCTGAATGCTTAAACAGACAGGTAAACACAACAGCTAAACACAACAGGGGCAAAGGAGAACAAACTCTAGCTCCTTGGCTTGTCGGCACTACACGGATATACAAACACCGAAGATACACCGATAACAAATGACCATCTGATCTGTGCATCTAGGTTAAATCCGTGTAGTTTTCGTTTGTCTTGAAATATCCACGCCCGAGCCCTGCACTCCCTACTCCCTACTCCCTACTCCCTACTCCCTACCACTTTATACCTTACCCAATTGAGAACTACTATATGAATTCAATCGCACCAGCAGTCTACATCATCGGTGCTGGACCAGGCGCTCCAGACTTATTAACTGTCAAAGCCTTGAAAATCCTCCAAAAGGCAGATGTTATTATAGTGGCAGATTCTCTAGTGCCCAAACAGATATTAGAGAGTGTTCGTGCTGATGCCGAAATTATTCGCTCTGGCAACAAAACCCTAGAAGAGATTGTGCCACTGATGATTGAACGGGTGCGATCGCATAAATCTGTGGTCAGGCTACACTCAGGAGATTTGACTCTGTATAGTGCTATCCACGAGCAAATGCAAGCTCTAAAGGAAGCATCTATTCCCTTTGAAGTTATCCCAGGCATCAGCGCCTTTCAAGCAGCAGCGGCACAACTTGGTGTTGAGCTAACTATACCAGGATTAGTACAAACGATTATCCTTACTCGGATCAGTGGTCGTGCTTCTGCTGTGCCCGACTCAGAAGAATTAGCATCCCTAGCTGCCCATCAAGCTAGTCTGTGTCTCTATCTCAGTGCTCGTCACGTAGAAGCGGCTCAAGCCAAACTCCTAAAACACTATTCCGCCGATACACCGGTAGCGGTTTGCTTCCGCATTGGCTGGCCAGATGAAAAAATCTGGCTAGTTGACCTGGACAAAATGGCAGCAACTACTCATGAGCACAATTTAATTCGGACAACCCTTTACTTAATCAGTCCGGCACTAAAGACGGCTTTAAACCGTGATGGCCTTAAAACCCGTTCCCGTCTCTATCATCCTGAACACTCTCACCTCTTTCGTCCTCACCCCTCTATTGTATAAAATATATAATATAACATTAATTTTTGTATGGAAGTGTGAAGCAACTTAATTGCCCAAAGTGTACAGGAACATTAGAGCCAGTTACCTGCCATGACATTGAAGTAGACCGCTGTGTCAACTGCAAAGGCATTTGGTTTGATTCCCTGGAGGCCGAAATACTCAAAAAGATTAAAGGTTCTGAGAGTCTGGATATTGGAGACCCGGAAATTGGCTCTGAGCTGAATAAGATCAATGATGATATTTACTGTCCCCGCTGCGGAGCTAAAATGGTCCGCATGCTTGATATTGATGAGTACAGCATCTGGTACGAAAAATGTTTCGAATGCCACGGGGTTTGGCTAGATGCTGGAGAATTCAGGCAGTATAAGCATAATTTTCAGCCCAGAGGTGTCCTACATCGAGTTAAGCGCATGTTTAGACCCCAAAAGGACATCCCAAATCCTGTCTTTTAAACGCCAAAATTTTGTAAACTAATTGCCATTGACCGTTCGCGCAGCGTCGGGCTTTGCCCGAAAAGTCACGCTACGCCAACGCTAAGAACTTAGGGAGAAACACTCGTGCTAGACGAACAAGCGAAAAAGACGATGCTGCGCAAAATTCCCCATGGTCTATATATCTGTGGGGTCAGGGATGGTGAAGAAATAATCAATGGCTTCACGGTCAGCTGGGTAATGCAGTCTTCTTTCAAACCGCCACTAATAGTTAACTGTGTTAAACAAGATACTGGCTCCCACGGCATCATTAAGAAAACAGAGGTATTTGCCCTAAGCTTCCTCGATAGTGGGCAAAAAGATATGGCAGCCAAATTTTTTAAACCCCAAAGTCGCGTTGGTAATAAGTTTGCTGATGTAGAATTTTACTTTGGAGAAGTAACTGGTTGTCCGATCATTTCTGACTCCCTCGGTTATGTAGAATGCCAGGTCAGAGGAACTGTGGAAGAAGGCGATCACACGGTCTTTGTTGCTGAAGTCGTTGGTTCCGGCATTCATCGGGAAGGAGATCAGTTGTTACTAGAAAGCACTGGTTGGCAGTATGGCGGTTAGAGCGATCAGCAATCAGCAATCAGCAATCAGCAATCAGCTTAAGCGCTACGCGCACGCTACGCGAACAGCTATCAGTTATCAGTTATCAGCTATCAGCTATCAGCTAATGGGCTACATCACAGGCTAGAAGCCTGTGCCACGCCCTGTAACGCAGCACCTTTGGACCCGCTATCAGTTATCAGCTTTGGGTCAGTTGCCAACAGCTGACCCAAAGCTGATAACTGACCACTGACCACTGACTGCTGACAGCTTAAAACTTATCTTCAAAACCTCAACAACCAGAGTGTGAGATCAAAACTATGCCGCTAATTAAAGTCCAAACGTCCATTGATGCTCCAGAATCAGCAGCGGTTGAAGGGTTGCTGAAAAGCCTTTCCGGAAAACTAGCCGAGCATGTGGGAAAACCAGAAGCTTATGTGATGACAGCGTTTGAGTCTGGTGTGGCTATGACGTTTGCTGGTAGCTTTGACCCAGTTTGCTATGTGGAAATTAAAAATATTGGCACCATGAAGCCCACTCAAACTAAGGCCATGAGTCAGGATTTTTGCAAGACGATTAATGAGACCTTGGGTGTAGCACTTAACCGAATTTATATTGAGTTTGCTGATGCCCAGAGACATATGTGGGGTTGGAATGGGTCAACTTTTGGTTAGGGAGTAGGGAGCAGGGAGCAGGGAGCAGGGAGCAGGTGGTGTGGTTTCCACCATGAGCGATTGCATCAAGACAATACAATAGTTCTCAAAGATACCAAGATTTCCGCCAACTACTTTATCCCTTTCGCCTCTGTGTCGGCCACTCAGCTCACCTTAAAGTCGGAAATCGTCTCAATCCATACCCGTGCTCCACAGTGTAGGGGATTATCCGGGCGATACATGACCCGACACGGGCCATTGACTTCTACGGTATGACCGTAAATATTTTTAGAGCCTCGTTTGACGGTAATCACCGGATTCCGTTCGCCGGTGTTGTGATTTTGGCGAATCACTTTCTGGTTCACGTGGATCACAGCTTTAGTGTAATTTGTACGCTTTGACCAATTCCGCTTCGGTCCGCGAGTGCCAGGGGTAACCACGGGCATGCCATCAAATAAGGGAATCACCCAAGTTCTACCGACCTTATAAGCTCCTTTGACTCTGCCCTTGCTCAACAGGAAACGGACGCGAGTGGCAGAGATACCTAGTAATTCAGCGGCTTGTGCGGTAGAAATCATCATGGCTGTAAAACCGTTGTGTTGACGATATTGTTATCGTAACACGATTTTTAAAAAGATGCAAGGGGTGATCTGGGTTATGTGAGTGTTTTAAAAAACTATTGCATTAGCGCTAGGTGTGATTTGGGTTATATAGGTGTTAGAAAAACTATTGCATTAACGCTAGGTGTGATTTGGGTTATATAGGTGTTAGAAAAACTATTGCATTATCACAAGTCCTTGGGTGGTGCGTTACGGGGCGGCTTCAGGGGCGAAGAAGTTGAACATCAAACCAAGCCCGCTCCTAACACACCCTACGCAAGGATCACAAGTTTTTGGGTGGTGCGTTACGGGGCGGCTTCAGGGGCGAAGAAGTTGAACATCAAACCAAGCCCGCCCCTAACACACCCTACGCAATATCTCCCCCCCCGATTCCCGATTCCCGATTCCCGATTCCCTACTCCCTATTCCCTATTCCCTGTTCCCTGTTCCCTCAATAAAAAAAATTCGGTCAAGTCCTGGTTAATTCCAATGCTTGACCGAATTATTTCTTGTAATAGTCAAGAGCCCTAGGGTTCTTGACTATGTGTTCACCAAATCAACAACATACAAACTTAGGTTTGATACTTTAGACTTCGTACTTTCTGCTGAGTTTTGACCTGTCGCCAGGGATTGGAATCCCTGGCAAGTTCCTATCTTAATCTACCAACAGATATCGACTCAATATACTGATAACCTCTCCAGAATTTCCAGTAGGTTGAGGAGTGCTCCACTCATGAACTTGGGCGTAGCCACGGCTATAAAGATTATAGATTGTGACCCGGACGGTTTTGGGAGAACCGATCAATATATGTTTGATTTGCTCCCGTCCTGGCTGGGCTTGGCCAGATAATTCAGGGAAATTAGGATTGTTGGGATTATACTCAAAGTTTGGGAGAAAGTTTTCGATGTCCATAATGTTTTTTGTGTTGATTATTGGAACATTTTTATGTTAATAAATAATTATTTAATTTGTCAAGTATTTTTCAGATTTTTTTTGGAATGTTTTTTTGATTTGGGGGGTATGAGTGAAATATTTTAGATGATTTTTTTTGTTTTTTTAGCTTAAGTTAGGAGTAGCGATCGCGTTTTTTTTAGGGTAGATTTCCTAGCGATCGCGTAGCGTAACATGCAGGTCAATCCCATAGCGTAAGCATTCAGCTATCAGCTTAAGCGCTATGCGCACGCTACGCGAACAGCTTTTGAATTAAAGAGACAAGCATTGCTTTAATCTCAGTTCCTTGGCGTTTCGGCTAAGAGGATATCTGAAAAGTTTTTTTATACTGAATTTTGCCCCCCTAGCCCCCCAAGCGAGCAATCCCTCGCTTGGGGGGGACAAGAGTCAATTTGCTTCTAAAAGTCCCCCAAAATTGGGGGATTTAGGGGGCTTGGATGTAGCAAATGAGACTTCTCAGACAACCTCTAAGGAATTCATTGTATTTGGCTTTGAGTCCGTTGAACTCCTAAGCCTAATATCTTGTTTTAAGCCAAGGGCTGACAGCTGACAGCTGACGGCTGAATGCTTACCCCATAGCAGCTCAGAGCCTCGCCTTTTTATCAGGATTAAAAATTAAAGGAAGTATTTTACCCCAGTAGCTCCTACCTACTATGGCTTGCTCTAGCATTTATCAAAAAAATGTAACAAACTATTAAAGCTTTTGGACAATTATCGATTCCCTGGAGCCAAGAGTATAATTAAACTAATTGAATAAAATAATTAGATATCGATGTTTGAAGTATTCTCACTTTCGGCTATTTTGGAAATACCGAAAATAGCGTCATCTTTGTTAGCTGTGACCAGAGTAGGAAAGGGTATAGCGCAATTTCTGACTAAAACTGATATCGAAAAAGCTATCAAAGCTGGAGCCAAAGCCGTTGATCAATCGGACAAAAAACTCGATAGTCAACAGCGTTTATTTGTTCACGCTCCTCTGGATGCATTGAATAAAGTTAAAAATTTTAATTTTTTGCGCGACTATTTTACTAATTCGGCGGTTGTGGCGGAATTAACCAAACCCTTACTTAATCAAGGGAAGCCAAACCGGGATATTTTAATCAAAGCATTTCAAAAGCAAGCTAAAGACAATAACATTAAACTAAATCAAGAAGCCAGTCTACAGGATTGGGTTGAAACCTTTGTTAATGCTTATTTTCAGCATACTGCTACTTATCTAAAGTTTCAGGTAGCTAAACAGGATTATTGTCAACAGTTAGCCAATTGGTTTGATGATGTTACATTTGCTGGCATTGCTGTGGCTGGGCAAGAGGTAGATAAATCAGAGAAATTAGCCCATATTTTTGTAATGCCAGATGTAGTAGAGGAGGTGGCAACTGCTAGGGATTTGGAATTGGAGCGGTTAGCAGAGGAAAGTGGTGAAAAACCAGAAATGGCGCTTTTGGAAAAGACAACTCCTAGGAAATTTTTGGCTGATCAGTTATTGACTCAAAATCAGTCGAAACAAGATCAGTCAAAACCAGTGGTAATATTGGGTGCGCCAGGCTCCGGCAAAACAACCTTGATGAGTTATTTTGCCGTAATTTTAGATCAGAGTAATCCTAAGGTTTTGGGATTAGATGGTGATAGGGGCTGGCTACCGATTTTAATTAGGATAAGAGACTGGCAGAGATATCTAGATAAACACCTAGATAAAAGCCTGATCGACTATGCCCGGATGTTTGCTCAAAAAACCATGGAATGCAAACCCTTACCAGAAGGATTTTTTGAGCATTGGTTGTCTGATGGTAGAGCCTTGATATTGCTAGATGGTTTGGATGAAGTAGCAGAAGACGCTAAACGCGATGATGTGGTCAGGCGCATCAATAATTTTTTAGGACAGTTTAACAGAAATCGCGCTATTATTACATCTAGACCGGCTGGTTATCGACGGGACTTTTTCCGCACTGAGGACTTTCCTCACTATCAAATCCAACCCTTTGATGACCAGAAGATTTCGGCATTTATTGATAACTGGTATGGTAGTAGGTTTACAGACAAAGAAGAAGCGGAAAGGCGCAAGGAGACGTTACGAAAGGCTCTGGATGATAATGACCGGATTAAGTTGTTGGCACGGAATCCGTTATTGTTGACAATTATTGCCTTGATTCATCGGTATCAAGCGGTATTGCCCAAAAAACGCCATAAGCTTTATGACAAGGCGGTGGAGACCTTGTTAATCAATTGGGATGAGCCTAAAGACTTAAGTAGTGATAAGCGGTTGAAGTATTTGGATGTCGAGGATGATTTACGCCGGTTGATGGAATCCCTGGCTTATTGGATTCATACCCAGGGAAATGCTGAAGATAACGACAGTGGCACGTTGATAGACCGGGATGATTTGATTGATCAGTTGAAGCAGCAAATTAAGACCATGAAGGAGGTGAAGCTTCATCAGGCTGAGCAAGAGGCGAAAAGATTTGTAGAATTGATTCGCGATCGCACCGGTTTGTTGAATGAGCAGGGGCAAGATTGTTATGCTTTTGTCCATAAGACTTTTCAGGAATATTTGTGTGCGGAAGATATTGACTATCAGGCAGATAATGAGGGGGATTTCGATATTGTATTGGATCCGATTCGGGAGCATTTGCATGACTCCCACTGGCGCGAGGTGTTACTATTGCTGATAGCACAACAACAACCGAAAAAAGCGGCGAGGGCAATTCGGGCGGTTTTGAATAATAAGAGTGGCTATGAGCAGTGGTTGCATCGGGATTTGTTGTTTGCTGGTAATTGTTTGGCGGAAAACCCCAAGAATTTGCGGGGTGCTGATCGTGGGTTAGTCAAAGAGATTTTAGAGCGCTTGGTTAATTTGGAGGTAAGTAAAGATAAGCGCGTTGTGAATAAGATTAGCGAGCAGGTTTATCAAATAATTTGCAGTTTGTCTGAAACGGATTTTCAAGCACAGGTATTAGAATTGTTGAAGAAGCAATCTGATTTAATTAGTGACTGGCGATTGCTGGACTATCGAGCTGAATTAGGGGAAAAAGATCAGGTAATTGAAATATGGCTAAAACGACTGAAAGATAATGACTCTAATGTGCATTGGAGCGCAGCCTATGCCTTGGGTGAATTGGGCAACAGCTCAGAAACCTTAGTCAACGGCCTACTAGCACTGCTTGAGCATAATGACTCTGATGTACGTTGGAGGGCAGCCAATGCCTTGGGTAAATTGGGCAACAGCTCAGACACCGTAGTCGACGGCCTACTAGAACTACTAAAGGATAATGACTCTGGTGTGCGTAGTACGGCAGCCAATGCCTTGGGTAAATTGGGCAACAGCTCAGACACCGTAGTCGACGGCCTACTAGAACTACTAAAGGATAATGACTGTTATGTGCGTATAACGGCAGCCAAAGCCTTGCTTGAATTGGGCAACAGCTCAGAAAGCGTAGTCAACGGCCTACTAGCACTGCTTCACGATAATAACTTTGATGTGCGTATAAAGGTAAGCGAGGTCTTGGGTGAATTGGGCAAGGGCTCAGAAACCTTAGTAAACGGCCTACTAGCATTGCTTCAGGATAATGACGATTTTGTGCGTATGACCTCAGCTAAAGCCTTGGGTGAATTGGGCAACAGCTCACAAACCGTAGTCAACAGCCTACAAGGACTGCTTGAGGATAATGGCTATTATGTGGATATAACGGCATCCGAAGCCTTGGTTAAATTGGGCAACAGCTCACAAACCCTAGTAAACGGCCTACTAGCATTTCTTGAGGATAATGACTCTTTTGTGCGTATGACGGCAGCCGATGCCTTGGGTGAATTGGGCAACAGCTCACAAACCGTAGTCAACGGCCTACTAGCACGGCTTGAGGATAATGACTCTGATGTGCGTTGGAGGTCAGCCAATGCCTTGGCTGAATTGGCTAACAGCTCGGAAACCGTAGTCAACGTCCTACCAGCACTGCTTGAAGATAATCAATATGATGTGCGTATAACAGCAGCCAATGCCTTGGTTACATTGGGCAACAGCTCAGAAACCCTAGTCAACGCTCTACTAGAACTACTAAATGATAATGGCTATTCTGTGGGCAGTAGTGCAGCCGATGCCTTGGTTGAATTGGGCAAAACATCCAATCATGTTCTCCCCACTGTGATTGAATGGATTGAACAACACCAGGATTCTGACTATGTGGGCAATGGTATTGATGTGCTGTGGGATTTGGTTGTAGGTAGGGAATAGGGAGTAGGGAGGGTTTTGCGTACGCTTCCATTGTAGACTACACACAAGATTGGCTTTTGCGTACGCTCCCATTGCAGACTAGAGACAGAATTAGGTTTTGCGATCGCATTCCAAATCCCATCTCATCGAGAAATAGAGCGAGTATTACAATAGTTCCGGTAGCCTCTAATATAATCGTTAACCATATCAATCGCTTCAGGGCGCATGTTGCGTTGACGGGGAAAGTCCTTTAATACCGAAAAAACATTCTGGTAAACCGCACACCAATTCCCAATCCCTGCCCGTAATGACTGTTGTGCCCGAACCAGGCTACGGATGAAAGCAATAGAGAAATCCTCAGGATCTTTCACAACTGCTGCATCCAATAATAATAAAGCATTAGCTCGCTGAACTTGCCCCAAACTACTGCTTGATCTAGAGCGATTGGCTGCTGCAACAGCACTCTCCAAAGTCGGGTCATCCATAGCTAGTAAATAGCCTAGCGCTAGGGCTTCGGCTGCAGTTAACATCTCAAGGGTAATCGCTGATGGCTGCTGACTACGGCTGCGAGCAATATACTCAAGATACTGATTAGCCCTCTGGCTTGGCTCAACAGAAAACCCAAGTTGGTTGATAATCGCTGCTCGCACATCATGGGTAATATTAGGATTGCTTAGGTTTTGGAAAACCTTATCATTAAGTCCATAAACCGAGGCATATGTAATCATATCAACATCTTTATATGCCTTAGCAAAAGGAGTACTAGTTAAGGGGCTATCCGCCAACGCTACTGGAGCAGCAGTAACTATACAACCTACTACAATAGGTGTTAGTAATTGTTTAATTTTCATTATAGCACTTTTGAATTGGATCAGGTATTTTTGTTTTGGGTTTTAGGGAGTAGGGAGTAGGGAGTAGTGCGATCGCATTCCGCAGGCAAAGGATTGATGCCACAGATTTGAGTTAATAAACCTTATAGTCAATTATATATATTTAATTTAGAATCGAACTCAGGGTGTGGAGGCTAAAGATATGCTGTAACCACTATCAGGTATATATTTCAGCAGTTTTGGTTCTATCAAACTCAGATTAAGGATAAATATGTTTGAATCTATCCTATAATTTTTACTAAGCACCTAAACAAAATTAATTTTCTACTACCAATCTCTGTAACCCTTACATTGTAAGGCTTTTAGTTTTGAAAAATGTGTAATTAATTTTGTGCACCTGCTTATCAAAACCTAAAATCGGAAAAAGTAATGAAAAAGCTTGCTACACTCACCTGTGTAATACTTCTGGTATGCTTCACTTTTATTGCTTCTGCCTCCCCAGCTCATGCTGCTCAGACTTACGCAGTTGTTTACGAGCAATCGGGGAACTTTTACATTGGCACGAAGAATCAAAAAGGCTACTTTTTTCACAACAACTCATCAAGCGGAGGGAACGTAATACCAAAGGGCCAACAATTAAACGGTTCTGGCAAAAAAGCGCTTCCTGGTGGAAAGCTGGAACCAGCGGGAAGCGATCCGGCGATTGGTGCCGCTAACGAATTCTACGAGGAAACCGGTGTTGAGCTTAGAAATTTCAGTGGCAAATTAGAGCCCAGGGAGTTTCACCAGGGTCAAGGCAACGCCGAATACTACGGTGTGTACTATCTATTATCAAGTCAGGATTTCTCAAGGATCAAAGATGATGCGGAGAAAAACCTCAAGACGGGTGTTAAGGTCGCTGAAGAAATCCGTAAGGGGAACATTAAGAATTACAACGAAATTCACAAAAAATACCCGGGATGTCCACAGGACAATGAGCTGGCGTCCGGGGAGAGCTGGAATCTTAACAATGACTGGTCTAAAATCCAAGCACTCAAAGGCGACCGAGACACCGACTGGTTCTATTACATTTTGGACAACCTGAGGAAAAATTTGTAGCAGACCACGGTGCCATCCACGTAGTGAACCTTCCAATCAAGATTTCCTCCTTGATCAGGGATTGCTTGCAGTAGCTCGTAGGGTGGGCAAAAACCGTTTAATTATTTTGATTATTATAAATAATATTACTTTGCCCACCCTACTTTAATTCTTCCAAATTATCAATAGTCAAAGTTCTTTCATCATCCGCTATCTGTTCCCTGAAGTCCATATCGATTTTAGTTGGATAACCTAAGGTAGCGTCGTAGGTAACATCAAGCTTATAATAATCCTGATCAATAGCCTTTTGGACAACATCGAATAGCTTCGAGACGGAATCATAGGTATTAAAAAATTTACGATTCACTGGTTTGCCGCTATCAGCAGCAACAATGGAAGTGGTTTCACCATTACGGATTTCTACAACAACTGGCTGAGTGACTTCACCAATACAATAGCAAGATACCTGTAATGTATACCGGTAGTTATCTAGCTGTTGAGTTTCCCAACGTTCCTGGTTTTGTTCCAATTGCTGCTCAGGGGAAGGATCACTAGCACAAGCGGAAAGTGGCAGCATCATCACCAGTAATCCTAACCAACAATAGCGATAGAGTCTGGAGTGTAGCGTCATAGTATTCCAGTCACCAAGTAGAGCGACCAATCATAAGTCGGGATGGTTGACGAATCTGCTAGTGATTTTGTTGCCATTATTCGGTAGGGAGGCGGAGGCAAAAACTTACTTACTCTCGTTACCTGACCCTTGATGCTATAGTCAGATCAATTTTTAGTAGTCTTGTAGGTATCTAACTATCCAGCCCAATGACAAAGGGAACCGCTCCATATCGACCTTTTAGGTAGCCTTTTTGTAGAGATTCATCCTCACGAACTTGAAAATCTAGTAACGAATAGAGCTTAGTGCTATTGTTGCTACCTTTTTCTGTGAACCATATCTGGTCTTGATTTACTATGTCTCGATCTAGGAAAGTTGTATCGTGGGTAGTAACGATCAATTGAGCATTATTTTGATTAGCTGCTTGATTATTGAATTCCTTGATTAAATAGGTTGATATTTCTGAATGTAAGCTGCGGTCTAGTTGATCAATAATTAAAATTTCTCCATTATCCAAAGCATTTATCCAATATCCTCCAATTTCACATAGTTGTTGGATACCATTTGATAATCCGAAATCATTTCCCTTGATTAATTTAAAAAAATTGTCACTATAATTAGTAGATATATCAAATTTTAAATCCGTAAATTTATAATAGTATTGAAACCTTGATGGAATTAAATTCAACTTAGAGCTAAACCATAGAAATAGTTTTCCTAACTGAGGAGGGTTATTTTGGGCAGCATGAGATAAAAATAAAGAATTTGGGCGAACAAAACCCTTAATACGTTCCTTCTCGCCTTTCAGCCCTCGCCCAAAATACCAATCATACTCCTGTTCTTCTGAACAATAGTTACGCTCAAACCAAGTTTGAGCACGTCCTTTGGGATACGCGATTAGCCACTCTTCGTAAACTCGCTCTTGGTCTAAGGAAAATCCGTATTGGTAGCGAATATTATCCTCAATGAAAATAATTTCAAAACAGCTCGGCTTGTTCTGGTAGTCAGCATTTAACCGAAATGGTTCGATATTCCATCTACTGCCAAGCTGCATGCCAGTGGCTGACTGAAGCACAATCTGACGCATAGTCTGCATTGCACGCACCAGATTGCTCTTCCCCGAAGCATTAGGACCGTAGACCACAGCGCTGGTGAGTAGGCGCAGAGACTTGACATTAGGCATCGGGAAACTATTGCTATTACGCCCATTTTTTTTATTAGATGCCACCATGCTCAAGGTCTGGCGCTCTTTAAATGAGCGATAATTTTCTACGCTGAATTCAACTAGCATCACTAGGGTCTCCCATGCTTACTTGGGGATTATCCATTAATCTTTGTGAATAGTAAACAATGGTAAAGCCATGATTTAGTTGATTATAGGAAGCTAGTTACTAGAGATGCGATCGCCTTTGGCGCGGCTTCGCCGATCGCATCTGTTACTAGTAATACCAATTAAACCAAATATTGCTATACCTTAATCCCCTATATCACTGCCTTACATTACCAGTTTATCACCTTATGACCTGATTCCCGTATCCTCTGTAGCAAAAATAAATAAAACTATCATTATTGCTAGGCAAATATATCCATTAGCTTGTAGGGTGGGCAAAACCGTTTATTTATTTTTAGTATTAATGATTATATGAATTTGCCCACCCTACTTTAATTGGTATTTATTTTAAACAAAATTGAAAAAAAATGTAGCTTGTAGGGTGGGCAAAAACTGTTGGATTATTCGGAATACTCTAAATTCTATTACTTTGCCCACCCTACTTTAATTCCTAAAAAGGTAGCTCATCATCCATTCCTAGTCTAAGTTTATTCCCGGATTTGTTAGGTAATTCAATAACACCCGCTATCAACTTCCAACAAGGATCACCATCCTTTTGCCAATGATCAGGTCGCCAAGGCATGCTGAGACTAACCGTAACCAAACACTGATTTTGCGGTCGATACCCTAACTCTAAATACCTCACAAATACCGGATCAGTAATGGTAGCAGTCAATTCTTGTCCAAAATCTGTTACCAGTGAACCTTCCCATTTTTCTACACCCTCACGTCTGATACCAATAGGTTGAACCAAGAATTCCACAGCTTTCACAAGTTGGAGTGTACAGCGTTGCTCTACCGGTAATGACTGCAAGAAATTCACGGTTACATAGCGCTCATTATTATGAAGAATGTATTTTTCCCTGCTACAAAACTTATTCAGATATCCAGGGGGAACTTGTCCTACTCGTCGCCATTGTCCTGGTAATACCAAAAGATTTTCACACTCAAAGCCAAAGTCGGGTCCAGTTTTAGCCAAAGGAATATCTAAAATATCCAGTAACGTTGGTTCCCTTCCCGCAATTTGACGCATTGGTTTCGGAATGCGACCATCGGGTAAATCAGATACAGGACGAATCCATTGACGTTTAAGGGAATTAATTCCAGCGATACATCTCTCGCCACGCTTCCAGGAGTTAGCCAAGCAAATAATCTGAGTCATGCTGCTATCTAATCCCAAGTAAGGTTAGTCTAGACGTAAGCATTCAGTGGTCAGTGGTCAGTGGTCAGTGGTCAGTGGTCAGCTTATTTTATTCAAAAGCTGTTCGCTGTAGCTTCGCCACAGGCGAATGGCTGAGAGCTGAGAGCTGAGAGCTGATAGCTGATAGCTGATAGCTGATAGCTGAGAGCTGAGAGCTGAGAGCTGAGAGCTGATAGCTTACTGATGTTTTTCTATGGTCTTAACAAAGGGGATTTGGTCTAAATCATAGGTGAACTATTTTTATAGTTCCCAATTTTTGACTCAGATATTCTGCTACTAAACGGCGATGACAGTTATGGGGAGTAGGTTCACTACACAGCAGACAGCTACCATCTAATAAGTCTGGTGATACCTTCTTTTCGATTTCACGCTCTGTAATTAATTGTAAGAACTGTTTTTCGTAGGTTTCCCAATCACCATTATTTTTTTTATAGGTATCTAGGATATCCTTGGTCGGAGCCAACTCTAGACGATGTA
Organism: Moorena sp. SIO3I6; assembly: GCF_010672095.1. NCBI lineage: Bacteria > Bacillati > Cyanobacteriota > Cyanophyceae > Coleofasciculales > Coleofasciculaceae > Moorena > Moorena sp. SIO3I6. The sequence goes on from NZ_JAAHHU010000003.1 coordinate 83,458, forward strand.
TATAGTCAATATTACCAATTTGCTGCAAAAAGTATTCAAAATCCGTCTTTTTGGTGAAACCAGCTAATTGAGATTTATTATTGAGTCTGGTATCGATAACTCGCCTTACTCCAGCATTAATCAGAAGCTCAAAGAACTGTTGAGCACTCTTTTTAGTAAACCCAATTGTAAATAAATTAATAGTTGGATTCATATATAGCCTTTCTATTACTTATGAGGTACACTCATTTTTTTTCCCCCTACTCCCCACTCCCTACTCCCTACTCCCTACTCCCTACTCCCTACTCCCTACTCCCTACTCCCTACTCCCTACTCCCTACTCCCTATTCCCTGTTCCCTTTGCTAGATAAGCAATAGTATCCCCTTGCCTATGATAAACTTCCTTAAGTCTATCCTCCCGAGAGCAATTCTCCCAGTTATCCATAGATGTCGGGTCATCAAATAGGGAAAGTTGCTTCGGTTGTTTGATTTGGGAATCACTTAACCCATGAGAGCTGAGCAACCTCTCTTCTAAATCCTGATGGGACTCTAAGCTGCCATCATTGAGAATATGATTAATCTCTAACCCCGATTTCACTAAATGTTGGCAGACTAAAATTGTCCGATGGCAAGTGATCGGGTCTTTTTCAGCACACATTAAGGCAATTTGGTACGTTTCAGCCCCTTGAATTACCCGTTTAAGACCCGCTGAAAACAGGTCAGTGGCGGCAATTTTTTCATATAACGCTTTACCACCAACATAACAACTGAGATCAGCCGGTCTTGCCCCCAACTCCTTACCCAGAAACACATAGCGAATTCCTGCCGACAATAGTTCAGCCTTGAGGGGGGCTTGACAAAAATGAGGTAAGTAACGGCTGTAAGGATGCGATCGCACATCAGCCACCGCCGTAATTCCGTGCTGCTTGAGTAAAGCAATAAAATCCTCAATACTGAGATTAGAATGACCAATAGTGAATAATTTCCCAGTATTACTAATTGTATTAATCATTTCCAACAATCTCCCTTCTTCCCATTCTTTACGTCTTCTTATATCATGTCGGGATAATTACCCTTAATAAAAATCTCCCCATCTCCCCATCTCCCCATCTCCCCACCCTCCCTCTAATTATGGGTATTCAACCTGACTTGATATTAAGCGAGCCTTGTGGTGGTGCGTTACGGGGCGGACTATCCCAATGATGGCTACGAGGCGGAAAATGAGGCCCCCCTAACGCACCCTACGCAGCTGTTTCATTAATCGGAAGAAATTGTCAGGTTAATAGGCGTGAAAGGGAGGTGGGGTGGGCACTATCTCCCCATCTCCCCATCTCCCTATCTCCCTATCTCCCTAGCGAAGGTCGAATTGCTATAGTTGGTTAGGTCAAATTAAAGTTAATTAGGTTGAGGATTAGGCGATTCCACTGGTATAAATGGAGTAACCTCAACTATCACTTTAAAGGGTTTACCTAGCTTAATGTTAACCGCATCTTCAAACCTCTTAACCTGTTCCGGTGTAATCGGTTTTATTGAACGGATATCCATTTCGATAGAAGGAGGATTAGTTTTCCGATTGATCTTCCAAGTAGAAACTTCTGTTATACCTGGTTTGTTAAACACTTGACTCTTATTAATCAATTCCTGAACTGGCTCCTCAACTCTTCCTTGCTCAAGCACGTCCCAAAAGGTAAGTCCTAGGGGCACCACTAACACAGCAATCAGCACTAACGAGAATCCCCAGTTTAAAGACCGGCTCAGTTCAGTACTCTGAGCATATCCGCTAAAGACATAGACGATCATACAAGCTAGGTTAATCCCAATCAGGTTAGTAATATAAAGGAGAAATGCCCCCTGACTCAAAGTCCATTCTCCCTGGGATAGGGTTAACCCAACGACACAAAGGGGAGGCATTAGGGCTACTGCAATTGCTGTCCCTGGTACCGCATCCTCTAAAGACGGACGAATTTTAGAGAAACCACTAATTCCCCCGGCCACGATCGCAACCAGTAAATCAATCAGATTGGGTTGAGTTCTTGCTAAAACTTGGGCTCCAAATTCAGGGAATCCGATAACTGTACCAACCAACCAAGAACAACTTATACCGAGTACGGTGCCTACAGCAATGGAAACAAAACTACTCCGTAACAGTTGCCAATCTCCTTCCAAGGTAGCAAAGGACAATCCTCTTAAGGGCAACATCAGAGGAGCAATAATCATCGCTCCAATAATCACCGCAGCACTGTTGAGCACTAGTCCAAAGGTGGCAATTAAACAAGAGCTAATGATTAAAACTAAGAAATTGAGGGTAAGTTCTGATTCCTCAACCAGAGAATTCCTTACCATCATAATTGGAATTGCCTTTAAGCCAAAGTTCCTGAAAAGATTCAAGGTTTTGGAGACTCTAGTTTTAGTCTTTTGAGTCTTTTGATTATTTTGGTTTTCCTTTTCCATAGATAATAGACGATGCTCCTGACTATTGAGCTTAATTATCTTTCACCAACACATATTGACAATTGACCATAATTAAGGTATAATCTACGACTTCACAATCTGACTGGTAGATCGGATAATCATTAGGTAACGTTACTGCTCCTACCAGTCAGTACTATTACCTGAGCCGATTGTCAATGAATTCTATTTTTTCACCAATTCAACAGTTACTGATCACTTGGCTACTAATCTTAATAACTGGATCGGTCAAATCCTGTTAGGCTTGTTTATCACAGCTACCCTATGAATGGGTAGTGCTATATTCGTGGTATCCGTAGGACTACAGCAGATCAAAGACAACTTCATTGCTCCGAGAGTTCTCCGTAACTTGACCGGTTTATCCCCAGTGATTATCTTTGTCTATTTGCTATTGGGAGTTAAACTGGGAGGATTGTTGGGGGTAATTCTCGCAATTACCCTCACAGGTGTCGTGAAAAGTCTAGTGGAAATTATTAGGGAATCGGGAATCGGGAATCGGGAATCGGGAATCGGGAACAGTTGAGAGTCAATTTAAAATGGAAAATTAATAACCATTAAGCTTAATACTAAGTGATTAACCAGACTCATACAATCTCTCTTCTGCCTAGAGTGACAAAAGAGAGATAATGACATTAAGAAGTTGACAAATCAGCTTATATCATGTCCGGATAATTAGTAATCAAAAACCATCTCCGATGAAACCTTACTCCTTTACTTCTGCCTTCTGCCTTCTGCCTTCTGCCTTCGATTCGGCCAAGGGTGTAAGTATTCAACCGGAGATGATATTACAATCCCAGAGCCGAGCGAGTTGTAGGTCCAACGATTCCATCTACTGTTAAATCTTTTAGCTTCTGGAATTCCTTAACAGCTTTCTCAGTAGCGGGACCAAAAACGCCATCTACCTCGACAGTAATAGTTGCTTTAATTAAAGCTTCCTGAACTTCGCGAACATCCTCACCTTCGAGATAGGGTTGAGTCAGGCTGAGTCTTCTGTCTGGAATAGATTCGTTAGTTTCTCCAAAGCCAACTATGGGGGCTTGATTCAGTCGCGCTTCAGTATTTCGTCCGTAAATCCCATCTTCAGCAATGGGTTTGTCCGGATTATATTGGTTCCAGAGTCGCTGAAACGCTTTAACTGCAACAGGACGAATGTTTCGTGTACCTCTGCCAATATAGTCAAAGTGAGGCCTATCCGCAGGTCCAAACCACCTCCAACCCTCTCGCTCTAGATAGGGTCTCCAGCCTTGCTCGTCATTAATATCTAGGGCTAAACCACTCTGGTGATTACTTCTACCAGGAGGGGCAACCACACCAATACCACAGCGTCTAACTTTACCATGATTGAATAGCATTAGTTGCTGAGCAATAGTTCGGTAAGCAGAATTGACCGAAAGGGTGCGACCACGAGCCTTAATTGCCCGTGCCAAGGACTGCTTAGCTACTGCCTGAAGGAAAGGGTGAACTGCTGGACCATTAGCCACATCTAGGTCGGCAAAACTGACCAAGCTATTGGGTCCGATGCTATTCATTTCATCAATCAGCTGCTGGTCTAGTCCCCGCAGGATAGAAGTAGAGCAGCCAGGAGCCTGTCGAACAGTAGTTAATCGATTTTTTGCGATCGCTTGTGTCTGGATCAGGGTTTGAAGCTGATTATCTATCAGGTTAATTTGGTGACAATCTTCACAAAAATCTGCATGTTTTGTTTGTTCTGATTCAAGATTGCTTTCGAGATTGCTATAGTCTGCCATCACTATAAATTTAGGATATATACCTAACTCAATGGTTTACTCTAGTTGCTTTCCCTGAAATCTTGCACCACTGTCACTAGCCGTAGGTTCGGCAATATAGCGCTACGCGCAAGGCAATAGGCATGCTAGCAATAGGCAATAGTTTCCCACGGGTCGCACCTTTTGCTGCTTGTATCAATTTCAAACACCTTAATGCGTAGTGCTATATTATCAACGTTATCCCTAGCTTAATCTTAGAGTGGAATAATTGCCCACTATAACGACTCAGGTGCAATAAAATTTCAGTACTATTTTGATTATCAGCAATACAATAATCCTTTGACAGTACCCTTGAGGGTACTTTTTTTGGACTCGTTAGTGATTTAATTTGATATAATTAAAGATTGTGCCAGATGTGTTGAACAGGCAAAAGGGAATAGGACAGAAGTAGTTTTCGAGATGTAACGGCTTGTGTCTAGGTTAAGTATAATCCTGAATCGTGATTATTCACTAATGACTAATTAATACAGCGTTGCTTAATAATGGAATGATTTTAAGAGTAAGGTCGAATGGGCATCTTGCGTGGAACGGGCATCTTGCCAGTTTCATGCTTATTTTCTCGCGGGCAGGATGCCCACTCTACTCCTATTCATTCCCAAATTCAGCAACGCCTTGTTCTTAATATATTTCCATTAAAAATCTGCTTTATAAACTACTGATAGGTCGATTTTTATAAATGGATAATCACCAAAGTAGGGTAAGGATTTCGGCGTTGCTGAATCAAGGAATGAATGCATGATAATCTGGTTGTGCTCAAGCCCCCTAAATCCCCCAACTTTGATACCGCTGGCGAAATTAATATTTGTTTAGACATAGGTCAACCGGTCGGCCCAAGAGCAGCAAAACGAGAACATCGGGTAGCTGCAAATGGAACTCCCTGCCACCAATTAACCAAACGCACAATATGCTCGGCTACTCCGACAGTAACAAAGATTCTGGCTTCCTCAGTAGCAACTGGGAAATCCACAAAGCTCAGAAAGCCTTAGAGCACGTGGCCCAAGAGTACGGTATTGTTTTACGGATCTTCCATGGTCGTGGTGGTTCAGTCGGTCGTGGTGGTGGTCCATCTTATGAAGCTATCCTGGCGCAACCGGGTCGCAGTATCAATGGCCGAATCAAAATTACCGAACAGGGGGAAGTCCTTGCTTCTAGGTACTCTCTTCCAGGACTAGCGCTCTATCATCTCGAAACAATAGCGACAGCAGTGATTCAAGCTAGCTTACTCAATAATGGCTTTGATGATATCCAGCCCTGGAATGAAATTATGGAGGAGTTAGCTCAGACCTCCCGTACCCATTACCGAGCTCTGATTCACGAGCAACCAGATCTGGTAGATTTCTTCCATCAAGTGACACCGATTCAAGAAATTAGCCAGTTGCAAATTAGTTCTCGACCTGCACGGCGTAAATCAGGGAAGAAGGATTTAAGCAGTCTGCGGGCAATTCCTTGGGTCTTTAGCTGGACTCAAAGCCGCTTCTTGCTACCGAGCTGGTACGGTGTTGGCACTGCACTACAAAGCTTTGTCGATCAGGATCCAGAGGAGAATATCAACCTATTGCGCTGTTTCTACTCAAAATGGCCCTTCTTCAAAATGGTTATTTCCAAAGTAGAGATGACCTTAGCCAAGGTGGATTTACAAATTGCTCACCACTATCTCAAGGAACTTTCAAACCCTGAAGACCTGGAACGCTTCGAGCATTTGTTTGAGCAAATTGCTAAGGAATTTAACCTTACATGCAATTTAGTCCTGACGATCACAGGACACCAAACACTGCTAGATGGCGACCCAAATTTACAACGGTCTGTACAGTTGCGTAATGGTACCATCGTTCCCTTAGGATTTTTACAGGTATCTTTGCTCAAACGCCTGCGTCAACATAGCAACCAGGTAACATTGGGTGTGGTTCAATCCCGGTATAGTAAGGGAGAGTTACTACGAGGAGCCTTATTGACTATCAACGGTATTGCTGCTGGCATGCGTAATACTGGCTGACCNACCAAGCCCCCCCTCTCACAATCTCCCCACCTCCCCATCTCCCCATCTCCCCCTCTCCCCACACTCCCCACACTCCCCACACCTCCCCATCTCCCCATCTCCCCATCTCCCCACACTCCCCACACTCCCCACACCTCCCCATCTCCCCATCTCCCCATCTCCCCACCTCCCCATCTCCCCATCTCCCCACTCCCCGCACCATCTCCGAGATATGATCAAGAACAGACGTAAATCAAGAGGTACCCCATGTCCCGTAGATGTCAGTTGACTGGTAAAAAGGCCAATAACGGCTATGCCGTTTCTCACTCCCACCGTCGGACTAAGCGCTTACAAAACGTTAACTTACAGGTTAAAAGAGTTTGGTGGGAAGAAGGGAAACGCTGGGTGAAGCTGCGGATTTCCACTAGGGCGATTAAGACCTTACAGAAGAAGGGCCTGCAAGCAATGGCTCAGGAAGCTGGTATTAATCTAAATCATTATTAAGGGAATAGGGAGTAGGGAGTAGGGAGTAGGGAATCGGAACCCACCCCGTTCCCCTCCCAGGAGGGGAACGGGAATCGGGAGTCGGGAGTCGGGAGTCGGGAACATTTTAAAACAGATATGATATATTAACCCGATAATTGAGCATCTCCCTATCTCCCCATCTCCCCATATCCCCATCTCCCCGCACTTCCCACACTTCCCGCGCCCCCGCCCCATATCCCCATCTCCCCATGTTTTTTTCTCTGGGGATGATGGGTTTTTCGCTTAATGTGGGTAGGTTAAATCTATGAGTTTTTGGTAAAGGGGATATAGTCTGCCTTTAGAGGAGGTAGGAAAATCCTAGGTTAGGTAAACTGTTAACAAATCGTGGTATTTTTCGTAAATCTCGATAGTATAATTAAATATTTAAGAATATTCTCTATTCGTAGGTAGACCTAACACTATGGGGTTAACCGTAGATAGGTAATCCTTGGCTTCGTTGAAGCATTTGAATATAGGACTACCAATTAAGGCAATTAAGGTGTTTGACATTGATACAAGCAGCAAAAGCTAATGCACGTCAACTATTGCTAGCATGCCTATTGCCTATTGCCTTGATCTATATCATCTAGGGTGCTTGAACTAGTTCGTATTCAGGAATCTACTCAGGAAATGTGACAGGAAAATCCCTATGTCAACCAGGAAGTCAACCAGGAAGAAGTTAGCGAATGCGATCGCAAAACTACTCCAACAAGTAGTCCAACTCTCTCAAGCCATCACCAAACCTTTGATGCGTTGGCTGTTGCGTAGCTTATTTATTTTACACCGTCGGTCGCGGGTGGCAACCGCTGGGTTTGTGTTACCGACCGCGATTATGGTGACCTTGGTGGTAACCTTGCTGGTAACTGCCATTGTGTTGCGCTCCTTTGACCGGGTCAAAAATGCCAGTAATTATCGCGTCAATCAAGCGGTATTCAATGCCGCTGCTCCAGCCATTGAGCGGGCTCAAGCCAAATTAGAAGCCTTGTTTGCTGACCCCACCCTGCCCCGCTCCACCCCCTCAGAGGATGCGTTGGAAAATGCGTTCCAAAATACAAGATACGACTTTGGTGATGAAAAGCGTTTGATTCTCGAAGACGATGGTAAACAGATAAATACTGCCTGGAGGTTTCCGGTTGATACGGATAATAATGGCCTATTCGATAGCTACACCCTCTACGGAATTTACTTCAAAAGTCCACAGCCAAGTCCAAATCAAAATCCATTAAAAAACGAAAAAACCAGAACCCCTCTACAAGCGAGAACCAGACCGATGGGGGAGTCTGGCGATAGCAAGCGATGTCCCCTAGCCGCTGATACTAGCGCTAGCCTAGTGGATAATTCCGGGTGGTTTAAGTCCGGGTCGAAGTTAAAGAAAAGTATATTTGTTTACACCGCAACGGTGCCGATTGTAGCTGGGGATAACAACATAGATGGTCAAACCTATGAGGCTTACAAGGGTGAGGCCGGATTATCAGCTCTAGAGTATCAGCAAGACCGAGCCAGAATTCCCCTAGCCAACAATGCCATTGTCTACGAGGATGATTTACAAATTACTCCTGGGGAGGGCATCCAGATTAATGGCCGGATTTTTACCAACGGGAATTTTCTTACCGGTAATGATGAAGGAAGTAATGAGTATTTTCAAGTCAGTAGCCCGGAATCTTGCTACTACACAGAAGAAAACAGCAAGATCGTTGTCGGGGGCAATATGGCCTTTGGTCGTGTTGATCAGGAGCAAGATCAAGACGGAGGAGACATACATCTGTTCAGAGGAGATGACCCACCGGCGAAAGTTAAGTTAGGCAAAAATGAAAATAAATCTGTTGACGCACCACCCAATCAGATTGGGGATAACAGCCAAGCCTACACGGACCGAATTAATGATCTGGTAAATGCTGTCAACGCTAAAGCTCAGGGTGATGAACGAAAAGAACTAGAAAGATACTTCAAAGACCGCACCCGTCGTGTTCCCTATGCAGAAGTTCCCGATGGTGAAGACCCGGGAAATGCAAAGATCCAAGGTACTGGTGACGAGCTTCGACCCCAGGATGATTGGATATTCCCTTATAAACCAGGTACTAGCAACAGTAACAATAAGCTGAAGCTGAATATCAATGGAAACACTCTCAGTCCGGCAGCAACGGAACCAAGCCTACAAGAGGAACGAGGTACGGAAAAAACAATTGGCGATCGCGTTTTGATCGGTCATGGCTTACCTGCTCTATGGTGGGATAAAAATGCACAGCAATTCCAGGGTGCCAGAGCTCAACAAGCCATAGATGATACGGTTGAGTGGGATGACTTTCAGGATGAGGACAATAAGCTGCGCTACCGCACTACCCAAATCACTCCCTTATCTGAGTTAGGGGATACTGACCGCAATGGTTTCTGGGAAGCAGCAGCAGCCAGGCAACCGGTTCAGCCTCTGGAAGGGTATGGGGGATTGCGGGTAGTCACCGGTGCTGGGATTTATGTGGATGATGATGAGTTGGGTCTGTTGACGAGAACCAAAGGACAACCTAATTTCCCTCGCGATAATAATGATGGTCGCCCTGACTTGGAGTCTTATTTACCCCCTCCTGGTTGGGATATTAGGTTTGTGGATCCATCAAATACTGGAGGTAACAGAATACAGCTAAATGACATAATAAACCAATTGGATGGAGAGCAACCCATACTGGTCTGGCCAGATACCATGCCCATGCATGGTGGTGTAGGTAGTGATTTAACTGGTAATAATGAGGCTGGTATTACTGACGCTGACCAGAAAAGTGACCTATTGATGAGGGCAAGCGCGGTTTATCACTACACCCAAAAGCCAGGAAAGAACCCAGAAGAAGAAAATTTTGACCAAGAACCGATTGCCTGTGTCAGTAGCTACTATGACCCCACAGATGAACAATCGGCTAAAAATGATGTGCAATCTGGGGATCCGGCTTGGGACACACCAGACCGATTTGATCGTGACAACGGCAGGTCTAACAATGGCATCGTTTACAGCTTTCCCGATAGAACTATAAGGTCAGAACTGGAACGACAAGCCCGATTAGTATTTCCCAATGGGCGTCTTGCCAATGAACCCTTGAAAATAGCCTTAGATAAACAAGAAGCAGGTGAAGAGCTTACCCTAGCTGATAATTCAGCCATTGATACCGCAAATTGCGCCCTAGCAATTTTAGACGGCGCTACTCCTATGAATGATCCACCGATACCTCATGGGGCAATCTACGAACAGTCCTTTTTGAATGCCAGACAAGTCCAGGATATTAATCAGGCTCCTAACCAGGCCAATAACTATAATTTATCTGAGCATACCTATGACCTAGGGATAGAAGACCGTCAGCCTCTGGAAATCAGGGCTACGGTGTTGGATCTCAATCTGCTCAGAACAACACCAATTGATGGATTAACCAACGGTAAAGGTCCCACCCCAGAATTTCTGCTACCGGATAGTGGGGTTATCTACGCCACCCGTGATGATGCTTTACCAGACCTAAGTCGGAATGATCCCAACGCTACCCGTGAAGAAAATCTCAGCTCCAGTAGCGTAGACTTTACCCTAGACCCCACCCGCCGTCCCAATGGAATTATGTTACGCAATGGGACAGTGCTAGCCCGTCAAGACGAAGATAACTCATTTACATTGACCGATCCGCCAGGAGCAGAGAAAGGGTTAATTTTAGCTACCAATTTGCCAGTGTATATCAAAGCCGATGACAACGTTATCAATGGGGATATAAAATCCGGCTTTAATTTACACCAAACCCCTGAGGGAAAGTTGGTGGAAGAGTTTACACAGCAGCTACAAAATAAAAAGTGGGATGATGGCAATTTCTACGGTCGTGAAACTCTCGACGGAAACTTTGCTTGTCGCCAAAAGGATGATAGATTGGAAAATTGTAATTCAGGGGATTTGTGGCGACCAGCAGTAGTGATTGCTGATAGCGTTACCCTACTGTCTAATGATTTTGAGTTTGGTTACCGCTCCGATGGGGACTATGACCTGAGGGGAATACCAATGGGTATTGACTTAGACCTGGATGATGACTTAATAGACCTTGTAAATGAGGCTACATATGGTGCTGACCTGAATGGCAACGGTGTCACAGGTGCCGATCAGGTTTTAGAGTCTCAAATTGTCATAGGTTATGACGTAAACGGGAATGGTGACTTAGCAGACACTTTCGATGAAACACAGATTGGCTTTGACCTCAATGGTAATGGTAATGCAACTGAAATTGGGGTTCCCGAGTCTCAGATAACTGTTGCGGCAGGACTAAAACTTAATGGCATATTTGACAATAATTTTGTCACTAGTGCCAACTGGTGGGATGTCAATGATGACAATATTATTGATAATCCAGATGGGAGGGGCAACCCTCAGCCTAGTCTTGATTCAAGACCTATTACTATAGAAAATCCGAACCCTAGAAGAATAAACAGTTCCTACCTCAGCAATTTTGTCACTCCCATTCAGCGACGGGTAGAATTTCCAGAGTATGTGATGGAAATCTGTCGGAAAGTTCCAGTTTCAGCTTGTACACCTGATGACTGGGTGGTTAGTGCACAAAACGCTGCTACACCGCAAAAGGCTAGTAACCTTGTAACACAATCTGTCAATCTACTTTTCTCCGGCACAACCGCAAGACCTGCCATAGATCCCGACGATCGACGCTATCCCCGTCGCATTGCTTTCCAACGAGATCCTGCTAAAAATAACAACTTGGTTCTCAATGACGGTCTTCCGATTCCTCTGGGAATCAACGGAGCTGATGGAACAGGAGATAATAGTGGGACTGTCCAAGAATACCCATACAATAGTTTCAGCCCTACCAAAAGACCTCGATTAGCACCACATGCTCTGTGGTATAAAACAACTAGAAATCAAAGTGATCCTACCGATGATGGTCGTCTAAGCTTCGGTGGTGAAAGACCACTGTTTTACCAAAAGCCATTACAAAACCCAACAACAGAGCAACCGATGTTGGTACCAGCCCTACAAGTTCACTCCCTGACTGCTCAACCAAGAATAAACCAAAACGGATTCCCGATAATACAATCGGAATGTGTGGAAATCGAAGAGGGCTGGACACAGCGAGCCAATGAAGACGGAGAAACCTTCAATTTAGTGATTGCTTCCGGGGATAGTCCCCCAAGCCCACAGGAAAATAATGGTGGTTTAGCTAACTTCGTCCGTTACCTAGAAAACTGGCAGCAACCGGGTGGAACTTGCGGCGAACCAAAGGGTATTCCGGCTCGGATCAGCGGCTCCCTGATTCAGTTCAAGCGTTCGGCCTATGATACAGCCCCATTCTGGCATGGCCCCCAGGATGCCCCGAATATAAACGTCCCCAGTCGATTTGGATACGAGATAGATCAGGATGATCGAGCTAATGGGTCCTTTATGCCCTATGCCACTGGTAATGGCAAACTGCCCTATTACATGGCACCCCAACGTCGATATGGTTTCGATGTGGCTCTGCTGACTCAGTTACCAGACCTGTTCTCTGGCCTGTTTACCACTCCCCCAGCGGGAGACCCTGATGAGTTTTTCCGCGAAGTTTCCCGAGATGACCGATGGGTCAAAACCTTACTGTGTGCTGAAGACGATAAAGGAAATCTAGCGGTTAACGGGCGCTATTGCCCGTCAAAAAACGGTGCTTGAAGGTTGGAGGTTGTTTGGTTGTTCGCGTAGCGTGGCCTTTGGCCAAGGTTGTTTGGTTGAAGGTTGGAGGTTGTTCGCGTAGCGTGGCCTTTGGCCAAGGTTGTTTGGTTGAAGGTTGGAGGTTGTTCGCGTAGCGTGGCCTTTGGCCAAGGTTGTTTGGTTAAAGGTTGAAGGTTGAAATTATGAATAATCAAGCACGATTGTAATTAATCTGAGGGTGGTGGGCAGTGCCTAGCACCCTGATTTGCCGGGAAATGAATTGGTCTCAACTCCTACATCTACTCCCTACTCCGGTTCCCCCCTTATTAAGGGGGGTTAGGGGGGATCGAACACTCCCTGGGTGGTGGGCAGTGCCAACCCAAGCCGATGGCAAGGAAATCAATCTAACTCAAGCACTGGCCACCCTACATCTCCCGACTCCCGACTCCCTTAATAATTCCAAAACCATGATTAATCCCCAGAAGCAACAACCCCTTTCTCAATCATCAGATGCCGGTTTCACAATTATGGAATCCTTGATGGCAATGCTGATTATTACAATTCTCATGCTTGGCATCTCACCCATGATTGTCTTAGGGGTGGCAAATCGAGTCCAGTCGCGACGAGTAGAACTAGCAGTGCAAGCAGCTAGGGCCTACATCGATGGTGTACGGAGTGAAGCGATTACTTTTCCCGAACAAACGGTAACAATGGATGCTGAAAATATCTTAACAGAAAGAAATAAATTGGCTGAAACTAAGGCTCCTAAACCATCAGACTTAAATAACAAGTGTGACAAAAATTCCTATTGCAATAATAAAAAAATTCTCTACTGCGTAGACCTTGATGAAGAAGCTGGCTGTAGCAAGAACAGTTCAAGAGACTTAATCATTCAGGCATTTCGGAGTATCCCGGCAGGCAACTCTAGCAAGCCTGAAAAAACCTACTTTCTGGGGGTGCGGGTTTACCGAGCGGATGCCTTTAAGGATAATGGTGATTTGAGCATTGGTGAGAAGGGGGTTAAGGCGAAAGCGATTGGACCTGGATTAAGCGATCGCAAAGCCCCCCTAGTAGAAATGACTACAGAAATTACCACAGGTACACCGGATTTTGGCCTTTTTTGCCAGCGTCTAGGGGGTTGTGAATAATCTTGTAACGAATACGGTAATTACTATCAAATACTACTGACAAAAACCCTAACCATGATTAGCTCACTCAGAAAGTTACTCGCCCACCAACTGAAAAGCAACAAGCCTAAGGTCAACCATGGCGGCTTCACTTTAATTGAACTGCTGGTGGCAATGATTGTAGCCGTACTGATCATCGCACCACTATTGAGATTTATGATTACTATCGTAGATACCGACCGTAAAGAGCAAGCCAAGGCTACCTCAGAACAAGAAATCCAAGCGGCTATGGACTACATAGTCAGAGACTTGGAGCAAGCGGTCTATATCTACGATAACTCTGGAGTGGAAAGAGACAATGCTGGAACAGCGGACGACTCTGGAATCCGAAACCAAATCCCACCAGTTGCTGAAGCACCAGGTTGTAAAACAGATAACTGTCAACCTGTGCTGGTATTCTGGAAGCGGAAGCATTTTGATAGAGATGACACAGTCGGTGGAAAAACTATTGGCGACTTTACCAATAAAAATGATACCTTTGTCTATGCTTTGGTTGCCTATTACTTAATCACTGAAGAAAATGATAATTGGTCAAATATTGCTAGAATTGGTCGGTTTGAAATTCGTGATCAAGTCATCGATGAAACTTCAAATAAAGCCAATCAAGTTGGTATAGCTGCTAGCCCAGGCTTTAAATCTTTTGATCTCGACAAGAAAGGAAGCACTCTCAAGCAAAAGTTGAATCAGTGGGAAAAAGGGGCTGATAATTACGAGACTCAAGTTCAAATCTTGGTAGATTACATTGACAACACAGCAACGGCAATAACACCAGATTGTCCAATTGTGTTTCCCCAAAAAGACCCTAGTATTTCACCTAAAGAAATCAAACAGAAAGAAAAAGATTTGCTAGTTCCAAGTAAACCAAACGGTGGGTTATATGCCTGTGTGGATGCAGATAAAAGAATCGCCCAATTATTTTTGAGAGGGAATGCTTTAGCTCGGCTCAAGAATAATCCAAAAGACTATGAATACAAACCAGAGCGGTCTAGCTATTTCCCTACCGTAACCATGCAAATTGAAGGACGAGGTTTCTTGAATATTAACTAATATAGCAGTTTTTAATTAAGTGAGGTACGTTTTTTTTAAGGCAAGAGGCAAGAGGCACAAGCTAAAAAATTCTGTGTACCTCAAGGCTGATTCAGCATAATACTCAAAAATCCTCCTATTCCCTGTTCCCTATTCCCTGTTCCCTTTGCTATATGTTTACATCTCCACTAAAAATGTTATATTATCAAACCATAAAAGCGAAATCAAAGCAGGATGCTGGCTTCACGTTGCTGGAATTAATAGTAGTTATCTTACTAGTAGGAATTTTATCCTCCATTGCTGCTCCCAGCTGGCTGGCTTTTGTGAATCGACAGCGCGTGAATAAAGTGAATGAGAGAGTATTAAGTGCAATCCAAGAAGCCCAGCGAGAAGCGAAAAAGAAAAAACTCAGCTACAGTGTTAGTTTTAGGATGATGAGTAAGGAGAAAGGTCCAGAAGCTGCTGTTTATCAAGATCAGTATCAAGATAAGGATAATGAGTGGAAAGATAACACACCTGTGGACTTTCAATGGCAAAGTTTAGTTGGTGATTTAGGGGTGAAACCAGACCAAATTTGGGTGGGTACAAACCTAACTGGTGACAACCAATCTGGTCAAACATTATCGATTTTGGAAGAACAGAAAACAATTACCTTTGATAACCAGGGCGTTCTCAAAAATGCACAAATTGCCCCAGATGACTTGGGCTTAGCTATCGTAGTAGCTGTTCCCGATTCTAAGAATAAAAATAACCCGATTGAAGCGACCCAGCGATGTGTAAAAATAAAAACTATCTTGGGTGCAATGGAAGCTAATAAAAAAGGGACAGAATGTAATCTTTCAACATAGTGTTGAGTGGGGTATAAAGTTGACACTACCCGCGTCTTTAGACCGGGGAGTGTCAATTCACTACTCCCTACTCCCTACTCCCTTCGCTATAACAATAAAGCTAAACCAAAGACAACCGAAAAATTTCTGAACTCGATAATTCAAAACCTTTTTTGATTCAGAAGATTCTCCCTGTTAGTCGTTCAAAAAATTAAATTTAATCGAACTATATCAAGCAACAATTAAACCGAGATCTTGCACCATTGTCATTAATCGTAGGGTGGGCAGTGCCTACCTAGGCGCTTTGCAAGCTTCTGAATCTGTCTGGGGCACTGCCCACCCTACATGAACCAATATTATTGATAATGGTGCAAGATGTGAGTTAAACCTACTTAAATCAGGGTGATAGTCCATGCAATTTAATAGCCAACAGGGCGATCAATCCCGAGCTGATGCGATCGCTGGATTCAC
Organism: Moorena sp. SIO3I6; assembly: GCF_010672095.1. Taxonomy (NCBI): domain Bacteria; kingdom Bacillati; phylum Cyanobacteriota; class Cyanophyceae; order Coleofasciculales; family Coleofasciculaceae; genus Moorena; species Moorena sp. SIO3I6. Next base: position 99,348 of record NZ_JAAHHU010000003.1, read on the forward strand.
TGTACTGGAAACTATTCTGATAGTATTAGTAGTTGGAATATTGGCTGCGATCGCAACCCCCAGCTGGCTTACCTTTATCAATCATCTGCAGCTCAACATAGCCCAAGACCAAATCTACCGAGCCATGCGGATTGCCCAAAGCAACGCTAAACGAGACAAAGCGACCTGGCAAACTAGCTTTCGAGAAAAAGATGGCATTGTCCAGTGGTCAATTCACCGAGCTATGGGAAAAACATGCATCGAAAATCAAGTCCATTGGCATAGCCTTAACCCTACCATCGCCATCTACAAAGACAAAAATAAGAAAGGTAAATCCGAGACCACCCTAGCCAAACCAAAGGGAGACTGTTCAAATACTGGACCATGGCGAGTCCAGTTTAACCACAAAGGAAACACCAACGGACAACTCGGACAAATCACCATAATCACCAAGAATAATAGCACCACCCAACGTTGCGTCTACCTATCCACCTTGCTCGGAGCCCTACGCAAGGGTAGATCTCATCCTAAACCGAATAACAGTAAGAAGTATTGTTATTGAGGGCAGCAGGGAATTGGGAATCGGGAATCGGGAATCGGGAATCGAGAAAACTGATCTGACTCCCCATCTCCCCATCTCCCCATCTCCCCATCTCCCCATCTCCCGACTACTGTAACTCTGCCTGATTCTTCTGATGATCTAGCTTTAAAATCAACACCCCCAGGGGTGGCAAACACAAATCTAGGGAATAGGGATGATTGTGGAAGAACCATTCATCTGTCCACTTACCCCCTAGATTCCCCATATTACTACCACCGTATTGGCGAGCATCACTATTGAGCAATTCCTTGTAGAATCCCATCTCTGGCACTCCTACCCGATAATGACTATGGGGCTGAGGGGTAAAATTGCACACTGTGACAATAAACTCTTCCGAATCGTGAGCATAGCGAATGAATGACACCACACTATGGCGATTGTCACTACAATCAATCCATTCAAACCCGTCCTGGTCAAAATCCTGAGTATAAAGCGCCGGTTCCCTGCGATACAGATGATTGAGATCACTAATCAACTGCTTTAAATTTTTATGGGGTTGATATTGCAACAAATCCCATTCCAAATCTCCCCAGACATTCCACTCACTCCACTGACCGAACTCCATACTCATAAATAGAGTTTTCTTACCTGGGTGAGCAAACATATAAGCATACAGACAGCGGAGATTAGCAAACTTGAGCCACTCATCCCCGGGAATTTTCCCAAGCATATTACTCTTGCCATGAACCACCTCATCGTGAGATAGGGCAAGCATATAATTTTCAGCATGGTTATACCACATGCTGAAGGTAACATTATTCTGGTGGAACTGGCGAAACCAGGGATCCATGCTAAAGTAATCGAGCATATCATGCATCCAGCCCATATTCCACTTCAGATTAAATCCCAAACCTCCTAAATAATTTGGCCAAGACACCATCGGCCAATCCGTTGACTCTTCGGCAATGGAGAGAACACCGGGATAATAACCAAAAATTACCTGATGAGTTTGCCTAAGGAAATCCACCGCTTCAAGATTTTCCCGACCCCCATACTGGTTTGGTATCCATTCTCTATCCCCACGTAAATAGTCCAGATAGAGCATAGATGCTACCGCATCCACCCGCATCCCATCAATGTGGTACTTATCAAACCAGAACAAAGCGTTAGCTACCAGAAAATTCCGCACTTCGTTACGGCCATAGTTGAAGACTAAGGTTCCCCACTCCTGATGTTCACCTTTACGGGGATCCGCGTATTCATAGAGATGAGTACCATCAAAGAAAGCCAAACCATGACCATCTTTGGGGAAATGACCGGGTACCCAATCCAAAATTACCCCAATCCCATTTTGGTGGCACTGGTCGATAAAATACATCAAGTCTTGTGGGCTACCATAGCGCGAGGTACAGGCATAGTAACCGGTAACCTGATAGCCCCAAGACCCATCAAAGGGATGCTCGGCCAGGGGCAAGATTTCGATATGGGTGAAGCCCAATTCTTTGATATAAGGAATCAATTTTTGGGCTAGTTCTCGGTAAGTCAGGAAACGGGCTCCTGGTTTGAGGTCTGAAACGGTTACCACGGTTAGGGTTTCACCATTTGCTCCCCGAGGAAGTTCAGCTGAAGAACCATGAAGCCAAGAGCCCAGATGTAGCTCATAGACAGAAATCGGTTGCCTCAAGGGGTCAGTGTGACGCCGATGCTCCATCCAGTCATGATCATGCCACTGATAGTCATCCAAGTCGGTAACAATAGAAGCAGTTTTCGGTCTGACCTCTTGTTGGAAACCATAGGGGTCAGATTTTTCGTAGATATGACCTTCGGAATTTTTAATCTCGTACTTGTAGGTTTCTCCCACTTCCAGTTCAGGAATAAATAGTTCCCAGATACCAGTAGCCCCTTTGCGCATCTGATGTTGACGCCCATCCCAATGATTAAAATCGCCGATGACTGAAACATTACGAGCATTAGGTGCCCAAACCGCAAAATAGACTCCCTCAACCCGATCAATTTCTGTAGGATGAGCCCCCAGTTTCTGGTAGATGCGGTGATGATTCCCTTCCGCAAATAGGTGCAAATCAAACTCGGTTAGTTTGGCAGAACGGAAGCCATAGGGGTCATAGCTCACCCATTCGCGATCGCCTTTTTTTATCCGCAGTTGGTAATTAGCCAGCCGAGGTGTCTCAATTTCCACCTCAAAAAAGTGAGGATGGTGTACCGATTGCATCAGGTAAGACTTCCTTTCCGTTGGCAGAAGTACCCATGCTGCCTCTGCATTTGGTAGATAAGCCCGCACTACCCAACTCACCTTACCATCCTGCTCAAATTTATGGGAACCAAGCACCTCAAAGGGGTCATGATGTTGGTTTCCTACGATCCGGTCAATTTGTTCGGGATTAATTCTTGAATACATTCAGGGTAAACAGGTCTGGGAGTATCACCGTTAGAACGGAAGGATTGTCCGAAACAAATCGCTCAGTTGCAGCAGAAAAATCAATTCTCGAATCTTGGGGTCAAGGCCAGGGCTGGTTGAGCGTTGTGCTATGGCATCTTGCAGTTGGGCGTATTCAGCGGGATTCATTGGCTTGCCATCAAGAGGCGATCGCGCTTCAATAATAATCTCAGTTCTCAACACCTCTTCCGGTAGATCCTCCGGAGGTGGTAAACACCAAGCTGGTCTAGCTATAAGTATAGCGATAGTTAATTCTAGGCCAATTCCTAACAATTTCAACAATTTAGCCATCACCAACAAGATTGATTACTTCAATTGAGTCGTTAATCAAATCCTATCTCAAGCTATTCAGCACTGCCTGTGGCGTCTGGATTAATCAGTGTGGCTGTGTGATTGATTTACAGGAATTTCTATTGATGGGATTGGTTTTTTGCTCTAACCTTAGGGTGATAGCTAGGGTTATTGGTGCGCTCAGGTTTTTTTTATGATTTTTACCACCAATTTTTAGGATATCACAAATACCCGTCTGTGGGTAACTAAGCATTTCTCTTGAATCTGAGCTGATGCTAAGATAGGTGCGTTCTAGCATCATCTTTCTAGGCTTACTTTAAGTCAAACTGCTACCAAGTTAATCCTGGTCAGCAGCGCTTCTTGAGTTAGCTGACCAGCCTCAGACCTCTGAAGTCTAGGTTACTGGTAAGGGCTCAAACCCCGAAAGATTTATGAACTGCACCTGTTCTGGTTCACCATCAGAAAGTGAGTGAGTAGTCTCGCCCAGCAGATTGTTTTCCTGCCCTGAGTAAAAGTTACCGGTTTCCCATAGGTGTTTCCAATAACTAAGGAGTTTTTTATGAATGCTGTTCCTCGCTCTGCTCGCACTCAAAGAAATCGGTCTCAGCAATCATTGGCTATTTCAACAACAGATCAGCGTTCTAGGATAGCACGACCACCAACACATACTATGATGTCACCCAAAAACCCTAAGCCAAAGGTTGAAAACCTGAGTGTTTTGCAGCAGCAAACACCAATTTTGTTGAAAGCCTTACTATTATTGAAACGTGGCTCAGATCTAGTAACATTTACACTAATTGCTACTGCGGTCACCGTTTATTCCTGGACAGTTTACAGCCAGCAACAATGGACCCAAGAGTATCGTAAGCTAGAGGAGCTGCAAAGAGATGAGCGCAATATGACAGCAACAACGGAAGTGATCAAAGATCAACTCGCTCAACAGGCTGAAAATCCAGCTACAGGGCTGGTTACCCCCAATCCCAGTAATACAATTTTTATGAAACGAGCTCCTGAACGTCCACAGCGTCAGCCATTTACCGCTTTTACGAAACCTCCTCAGCCAAAACCCAAGAAAATCACACCCCTGGGTTACTAGTTTTTTGTCTAGGGATAGAGGGAATGGTGGTAGGGAAAAATCTGTTTAAAAATATGTTTACGTATATTTAGTCAAGTATATCTGAAGTATATTTAGTTAGGTGTATTTAGTTAGGTATATTTAGTTAAGTATATTTAAATAAATATACTTAACTAAATATATTTATTTAAGTGCGTCTGTTTAGGTATATTTAGTTAGGTATATTTGTTAAAGATGATAGTCAGGTGAAACAGTATGAAGCCCGGTAAGTCACTGGGAAACAACCGTCTGAGACTGCTAATGATATGGGTAATAATGATGGCAGGCAGCAGTGGACTGTTGCTAAATTTATACCGTCTGCAAGTTTCAGAGGCATCCTCCCTAGAGGAAAAAGCACGGCGGCAGCAAATGGTCTATATGCGGCCGTTTATACCTCGCCGTCCTATTGTTGACCGCAAGGGGAATGTTTTAGCCATCGACCGACCTGTCTATACATTATATGCTCACCCGAAGTTGTTCAAAAAATCCTTACAGGAAATTGCTGCTTTGCTGGCTCCGATGATCAAAAAAACACCAACAGATTTGGAGGAGCTGTTTGGTAAACGTAAGAGTGGTATTCGCTTGGGCAATACGATCCCAGAAGCGATCGCAGACCAAATTGCTCGGTTGAACTTAGATGGTTTAGAGTTGATTCGACAATACTCCCGCTTTTATCCCCAAAATGAATTGGCATCAGATGTGGTGGGTTATGTAAACATTTTCGATCATCTGGGTCAAGCGGGTCTAGAATACACCCAAGAAAAGTTCCTAGAACGAGAGATACGAAACATCCGACTGAGCCGTGCTGGGAATGGAGCCTTGATGCCAGGTCATGTGCCAGAAGGATTCATGCACCTTGATGACCTGCGGCTACAGCTAACTATCGATACTCGCCTGCAACGAGCGGCTCGCTCTGCCCTCAAGGAAACCATCAAGAAGTTTAAGGCAGAGCGTGGCAGTATCATAGTGATGAATGTACACAATGGTTCCTTGTTAACCCTAGTTTGTGAGCCAACCTACAACCCCAATCAGTACTCCAAATTCGATGTCAGTTTGTTTAAAAATTGGGCACTGTCAGACTTGTATGAGCCTGGTTCGACATTCAAACCCCTAAACGTTGCGATCGCATTAGAAACTGGTATAATCACAGCCCAAACCTTGTTCAACGACACTGGTAAGATTCAAATTGGCGAATGGCCGATTCTCAACCATGACTATAAATCAGTAGGCGCTCGCGGGATGATCAATCCCACCAAGATTCTGCAACATTCCAGCAATGTGGGCATGGTGAGGATGATGAGAAAGATGAAACCTGAGGTTTACTATGACTGGTTAGAGAAGCTAGGCTTAAAGCAAAAAGTAGGAATTGAGTTACCAGCTGAGACGGCTGGACAGCTCAAAAGTAAGTACAAGTTTAAAGTTTCCCCAATTGAACCAGCTACGGCTTCCTTTGGTCAAGGCTTTTCCTTAACGCCAATTCAGCTAACTCAGATGCTAGGTGCCCTTGCCAATGGCGGTAAGCTAGTGACTCCCCATGTGGTTCGCGGACTATTTGACACCAAAGGGAATCCCCACTGGCAACCACGCCGTCCTGCACCGAGACGAGTATTTTCCCCCAACACTACTCGGACAGTGATGGAAATGATGGAAACTGTAGTAACTGATGGTTCTGGAAAGGCATCCCGCATTCCTGGTTATCGGATTGGTGGTAAGACCGGTACAGCTCAGAAAGCCAGTCCTACTGGGGGCTATTACAGCGATGCCAAGATAACCAGCTTTGTGGGCATTTTGCCCGTAGAATCCCCCCGCTATGTAATCTTAGCAGTAGTCGATGAACCCCAAGGCATTGCCTTTGGTTCTACCGTAGCTGCACCATTAGTCAAATCAGTTATAGAAGCACTGATTGCCATTGAGCGAATTCCACCATCATCTCAAAACTTCCGGCAGTAGGTAAACTCTGTCTCTATGGCGATTACTGGTCAGCTAAGTTGATTAGCCTAGATGAGATTACGTTGCCCACCCGACTTTATACCAATTTTCCTCCCAATTTTATGGGCGCATCGCTATAGGGGTTATCATACTTATGAGGTACACACACCGATATTTTACCTGTTCCCTGTTCCGGTGATCCGCTGTTCCCTACTGCCTACTGCCTACTCCCTACTGCCTACTGCCTACTCCCATTAACCCCAATTGAGAACTGCTATAGATTTCAAGCTCTAGTTTGACTTGTTCGCACCTGGGCTAATAACTGATCAGTGTTAGTGGCTGCTGGTTTACAACTAAGTCCCTGACAAACTAAACCAATAACAGAATCTGGCAGATGGGTATCTAATTGATAAACACTGACGGGGAAATACCCACAGATGAGGCAGGTAAGTTGCTTAGCACCAGCGCGAATCAGAGTGCAATTGCGGTACCAATCTAAAGCAGTAAATATACTGGGACAGGATTGAGGGGATGTGTTGAGCACGCTACTAAATGCTTTCAAGGCTTGCTCTGCTCGGTCAAGGTATCGCAGATCTTCAGTAAGTAAAGCCAGACGTACTAGGTTTGCGATCGCTACCCCATTGGCAGATGGTGTCGCATTATCCGTATAACTGCGCTCGTGTACTAACAGTTGATCACTAGCGTCACTGGCAGCATTATAGTAACCACCATTATCCACACTCCACAGCAATTCATCAAACTCCTCCTGAACCTTAACCGCTTTCTCTAGCCAACTGGCGGGTGACAAGTTGGTCGGTTGCAGGTTTGAACCTTGGCCAAAAGGCCAAGGTTGTTCTACTGACAAACTTGCCTGATGTAAATCCAGTAGAGCTTTGATAAACAAGGCATAATCTTCAGACTGAGCCAGCACTGCCGGTTGACCATCATAGTTTAGTCGGTGGAATCGTCCTGCTACCCATTGATTGTTGAGGATGAATTGAGCAGCAACAGTTGCTAGTTGCCAATAGTCCGGTTCAAGAAACACACTATAGCCTCGCGCTAGACCAGAAATCATTAAGCTATTCCAGGCAACAATCATTTTGGTGTCCGTTACTGGTGGAATTCTACCGAGCCAGTTCCGGGTTTTTGCCTCTTGATTAGTCTTAGCTGGTGGAAAGGTTTCCAGGAGATCGGGTTTGGCACCATAACGTGCTTCAAACAGTTTAGCCAAAGCAGCTTCAGTGTTCTGGGAAAACTGATCTGGGTAACGGCGCTGCAACACATTCTTGCCTTCAAAGTTGCCCTCTTTGGAGATAGTAAATTCCTCCTCAATTGCAGTCAACTCCGATGGGCTTAGCAGTTGTTCTAGTTCTGAATAACTCCAGACATAAAACTCCCCTTCTTCAGGTTCACTGTCTGTTGGGGTCGCGAAATTATCTGCATCTTGAGCAGCATAAAAGAAACCATTCGGAGCGGTCATTTCCCGCTTGAGCCATTGAACTGTTCCTGCGATCGCTCGTTTAAAAGCGGCTTCCTGAATCCCTGCACTCCACAAATCTACCAAGTACTCCACAATCTGCCCATTGTCATAGAGCATTTTTTCAAAGTGGGGTACTGTCCAAGTGGGGTCAACCGTGTAGCGATGAAACCCCCCAGCGACATGATCGTAAATACCGCCCTGAGCTAAGTCTAGTCCCCGCTTTGCACAAGCCTGCTCTGGGTTATACTCCGATGCCCAATCGAAGCGAGTAACCCGTAGTGCCATACTGGCATAGGGAATCATGGGGAAACGTGGACCTGGATTGAGAGCATTAACCACACCCACACTAACTTGCCCACCGATAAAGAGCAAATCATCACCAAGCTGCTCTGATTCGGGTAGTACCGCTGCCTGTTGGAGGTATGCCAAGATATCTTCTTTGAAGGTGTTAAGCTTGCCTTTTTCTAAATCATAGAAGCGACGAATTGATTGGAGCAACTGCAAAAACCCCGGGCGTCCGTAGCGTGGTTCCACAGGGAAGTAGGTACCTCCATAAAATGGCACCAAGTCATCCGGTGTCAGGAAAATATTAAGGGGCCAGCCTCCTTGACCTGTCATCATCTGCAATGCTAGCATGTAAATACTATCAATATCAGGTCTTTCTTCCCGGTCTAGCTTAATCGGAAGAAAATTACCATTCATATACTTGGCAATTGCCTGATTGGAAAACGCTTCGCCCTCCATCACCGTACACCAGTGGCAGCTAGAGTAACCGATAGACAGGAAAATTGGCAGATCTTGTTTTTTTGCTGTTAATAGCGCTTCTTCACACCAAGGCCACCAATCGATTGGATTTTCAGCATGCTTACGTAGATAAAGGCTTTGGGATTGGGCAAGGCGGTTAGTCATGACAGCTTCAGTAGTCGCTTCACCTTAAGTCTACCTTGGTGAGTACTGAATCATTGATGTATTTGTGGTTAGTTATTTGTCGTTAGCGGTTCGGCAAAAGAAGCCCCACACCTAATGCGCAGCATAGGTGTGGGATGAATTTTGCACAGGATATGCATGGATCAGGGAAACGAGCTATCAAGCTTCTAATTAATTCTGACTGAGTCATTCCACGTCGCTGCGCTTCTTGTATCAACTGTCTTTTTTCAAAATCGGTAATCCTGATTATCAATTTTTTATCTTTCATCTGGATTACTGTTTGTATATACATATATTATAATTATAGTAGTAGGTCGATGAGAATTAAGGCAAGTCAATGATAATTGCGTACCAGTATCGGTTAAAGCCAACAAAAGAGCAAAAAGCCAAAATAGATGACTGGCTTTTGATGTTGTGTGCTCAGTACAACTATCTTTTGGCTGACCGATTCAACTGGTACGAGCATAATCGGTGCTCAATTAACGCATGCCCTCTTGTTTGTCATCTCCCTGAATTAAGGGAAAATCCTGACTATTACAGCCAAAAGAAAACCCTCCCAAATCTTAAAAAGACTCATCCTCACTACAAGGGGATACATTCCCAGGTACTTCAGGATGTAGTAAAAAGGGTTAAATTAGCTTTTGATCGGTTCATTAAAGGAGACAGTAAGGGCAAAAAAAGCGGAAGACCCAGATTCAAAAAACGGCACCGCTACCGTACGTTTACTTATCCTCAGATGAAAGAAGAATGCTTGGAGGGCAATCTGATCAATCTGCCTAAAATAGGGAAGGTTAAGGTTGTATTGCATCGCCCTATCCCTAACGGCTTTAAGATTAAGACGGCTACTATCACTAAAAAATGTGATAAGTATTATTTGGTTTTGTCTCTGGAAGACAAAACAGTTACCGAAATCAAGACTAACATTAATCCTGACTCAATAGTTGGTATTGACGTTGGTCTTAAAGAGTTTTTAACAACTTCTGAAGGGGAAACCATTCAAGTTCCTCAATATTACCGGAAAGCTCAGAAAAAGTTAAAAGTTATCCAAAAACGGGTATCTCGACGGAAGAAAGGAGGGGCTAACCGACTCAAGGCTATTAAGCAACTTGGAAAACAACACAAAAAAATAGCAGACAAACGGAAAGACTTCCATTTCAAAACCGCTAATTATTTGCTATCAAAATATGATGTAGTCGCTCATGAAAAGTTAAACGTCAAGGGACTTGCTAAATCCCGATTGGCTAAATCTGTGTTGGATGCTGGGTGGTCAAGCTTCCTAACAATCCTGATAAGCAAAGCCTTAAATGCTGGCTTGTTGGCGGTTCCAGTAAGCGCCCAGAATACTTCGCAGAATTGTTCCGGTTGTGGAAAGAAAGTTCCTAAAAAACTGCATGTTCGTTGGCATGATTGTCCCCATTGTGGATGCAGCCTCGACCGTGACCATAATGCAGCAATAAATATCAAAAACAGAGCGGCAGGGTTTGAAGTTACCGTAAGATAGTGGAGCCTTAATCAAAAAGTTTTAACCCTTTTATGCATAGCCGACTAACAATAAAGGCTCCACTATCTAAGGTTTCGTCTCTCGGCAGTCCGTTCTTAAAGCCCAGTGCCTCCGAAGCGATGGCTGGATTGACTGGGAAGCCTACACTGAACCTGCAAGGTCAGTGTAGGAGCTGTCACTCATTTGTGATTCACTAGGGTTATTACGGTAGTTAAAAATGACCAATTACCAATAACCAATCACTATGAAACTTTGGTTTCCTCAAAAGTATTGCCAAAGTAATGATGATAGTAATCATAGGCACCGGTAGTGTACCCTTTTAAACCATTAGCAACTATACCCAATACTGTGCTATGAGCAATTCTCAATTCCGAGAGAGCTTCTTTAAACAAAACTTGGTTAGCTTTCCCTAAGCCTACCACCATCAATATCCCATTGGTATTAGGCTCCAGAAGTCTTGCATCCGCCAGACCAAGTAGGGGAGGGGTATCAAAAATTACTAGCTCAAACCGCTCTTTGAGATATTGAACTAAATTGTGCATCTTTTGGGAATTGAGAAGCCGGGTGGGGTCGGGGGAAATTTGACCAGCAGTTAGGACAGAAAGATTTTCCTCTAGAGGCGATCGCTGAATCACATCATCAACCTTGATTTCGCTAGAAATAACATCGCTCAGTCCCCACAAATTAGGTAAATCCATCTTCTGATGAATCTGAGGAAAGCGCAGATTACCATCTACGAGTAAAACCTTTTGCCCCATTGCTGCTGCTGCCAGGGCTAAGAATATAGCCGTAGTGGATTTACCATCTGCTGGTTCAGCAGAACTTACCACTATAGCGCTAATGGGTTTCTCAGAATACAGACATTGGAGATTAACTTGGAGACAGCGAAAAGCCTCTAAAAGAGGAGAAATCTGGTAACTACCAGATCCCACACCGAGTTGTGGAGCTGAGGCTTCCGGCTCGGGTATTATGCCCACACCAGTAACAGTAGTGCATTTCTGGAGTTCTTTGTTAAAGGGGATTGTGCCTAATATTGGTAAGCGAGTATACTCTTTGAGATCGTCGGTGCTGTTAAGTAACTGATGTAACTTTTCTGCTAAAAACCCAGCTGTGGCACCTGCAACTATCCCTGCTGCTGCACTTAGGAGCAAAGTATCAGGCAAATTGGGGGATATTGGTTTTTGAGGTTGTTGCGGCTCAACAATTGTCTGCCAAGGGATGCTGGTTTTAGCTGACTCAAGTTCCAAAGTTTCCCGAACTGACTCAAAGCGGTTTAGGCTTTCTGTTGCTTCCTCAATCTTCTGCTTGAGTTCTGTATATCGATGGGCAATCACAGCTAGCTGTTTGAGTTGTTCACTCATCAGACTTTCCCCTTTAGTGATTGCGGCCTGGCGCATCTCTAAAACCTTGATTTGGTTCGCCGTCTCTACTAGCTGAATCAAATTTAGGCGAAGTGTACTTGAAGAACCCGATTGACGATTGCCACCAAACTCTTGAATACGGCTAGTCATCACCCTTTCTGCTTCCTGACTTAACAGGGGGAGTAAATTTTGCTGTTGTTGCCTTAATCCTTTAAAGGTAGATTGGTTTTCCTTGAATTGTACCAAATCCAACACCATCTGACTTTCTACAGTAGAAAGTTGGCTGAGCAATTGTTGATAACGGGGTGTTGCGATCAGGTTAGCTACTGCTTCTGCTTGCTGTGACGATAGCCCCAACTGACCTTTGAGTTTCCCATACAGTATAATCGTGTCTCGCAGCTGAGTTTGGGTAGCTTGTCTGTGTTCGACAATAGCATTGACCCGATTCGTCAACAGTTGACCCTGAAGTTGTGGATTAATCAGGTTGTACTTCTGCTGGAGTTGCTGGAGTTGTAGCTGGAGCTGATTAATTTGCCCTTGTATTTTCGGCTGCTGATTCGAGACAAATTGAATGCCTTGTCTGATGCTAGCCTCTTGTTGTTGCTGAGAGTACTCGATGTAGCCCAGAGCAACCTTTTCCAAAACAAATTCAATTCTTTCCGGGTCTGAATCTTGGTAGGCAACTTCTAAAATTTTGGTTTCTCGCAGTCGGGATACCATGATTCCTTCCCGGAGAGTATGATAGTTTATTTCTGGATATTGGGTTTGAATTTGCTCCACAATCTCAGACATAACCTGAGGAGAGCTTAATAGCTGAATTTGAGTGTCATAGTCGAAACTTGTAGTTGGAGCAGCAATGCTATTTCCCCCGGGTTTTCCCTGTAACTCAAACGGGTCTTCACCAGAGCTAGGTTCGAGTAACAGTTGGAATTTGCCTTCATAGATTGGAACTACACTTAAGGTTTTGGCAATAATTCCGGATATGATAGTAAGCGCCACCCCTGCCATCAAGATAGCTCGACGACGAGCAGCAGCTAATATACGACGCAGATCGAGTTTGCTGGCTTCCAACTCATGGACTCCCCCTGTTAGTTGTGGAGAAGATCGATACTGCTGTTGACCACTAGGGTTAAATAGGGACGGCTTATAAGCTCCTTGGGAACCCATAATTCTTCTTCTTGCTACTTGGGGATTGGGAATTGGAGATTGGATAACTGGTAGGATGCATAAACCCTAGTTACATGCTAGTTACAGGAACATCAGGAATGATCAGCGCGGCTTTGTGATCAGTATCGATTAGCCCGAAGGGCTACGCTACGCGAACAGCAATAACCTTGAATTTTCCTTGCTTGAAGGTGAAAACAAGAAAGTTGATTTAACATCATTCCTCAGCAAGAGGCAATCGCAAACAAAATAGAGGATATCCAATTTACCAAACTTTCCCAATTTACAGATACAAGAGTTCTGCAACCCATCAGGATGAATAAGATGAAGGAAAAAGGCAAAAGGAATAGTAGCGTCGTAACTTTATCCTTTAACCTTTGAGATCTATCCTGATTGCCAGGGAATGAATGTGCCCAATAGATTTCAGGCACTAGTTGTTGCCAAATTCTCTGATTTTGCTTCCAGCAAGCTCTCATAGAGCTGACTCAGCTGATGGGCAACACCATTCCAGCTAAACATATTTTCTACCCTTGCTCTTGCCCCTAAGCCAAGTTGATTTTTCCAGTCGTGATCCGAGAGAATCCGGTCGATAGCAGCCGCAAAAGCATCAGCATCTTTGGGTGGTGCCAGTAAGCCAGTTTCTTCAGATACAACGGTAAACTGAAGACCACCGACATCACTAGCTACTACAGGGGTGGCACTAGCCATGGCTTCGATGGCAACTAAACCAAAAGGTTCGTAGTGACTTGGTACTACGCAAACATCAGCTGCCGCATAATAAGCTGGAAGTAGTTCATCAGCAATGCGTCCAGGAAATGTAGTGATAGTTTGCAGTTCCAATTCAGCTACAATCCCTTCAATGCGATCGCGTTCCATACCATCTTTCTCACCAGGACGAGAACCACCACCAATAATCAGCTTTAAGTTAGCATCACCCCGTAGCTGGGACGAACCAACAGCTCGAACTAGGGTTTCAATGCCCTTGCGTTCGTCAAACCGTCCCACGTAAAAGATGATTTTGTTTTCAGGGCTAAGTCCAAGTTTTTGCCGTGCTTCTAAGCGGTTAATCTTGCCAAATCGGTCAATGTCCGTGCCACAGGGAATAATATCAATGTCGCCCTTACTTGAAACTAGCGATCGCATGTGTTCTTGTTCTTGGGGAGATGTAGCCACAATGCGTTCTGCTGTTTCTAGCACTGCTTTTTCTATCTCCAAGCGAGTAGCAGCAATCTTCGGAATTGTTTCTACTGACTCGTATTTAACTGCGCCTAGGGAGTGATAGGTGTGAAGTTGAATGAGCGATGCAGCGCGGTCTTGGGGGTTTCCCCCATGAGCGACTGCATCAAGAAGGGATTGACGCTTCTTCCACTCCATACCCACCCAAGCCGAAAGCCAGTAGTTTGTATGTACTATTGAGTAGGTAATGCCTGATTGCTCCTGAAACTTAAGCAATTCGGTTAAAAACTCACCGCAGTATTCAAAAATCTCTTGCCGTGGCACAAATGCTTTTGGACCAGCAGTTAGGCGAATAGTGCGACAACCCGGAGTATGTTCAACGATTGTGGCTTGGTTGGAACTGGAGAGGCGAGTAAACATATCGACCTGCCACCCTTGCTTAGCAAGAGCTTCACCCACTTGGCGCACATACACATTCTGTCCTCCAGCTTCTTCCTTACCGATTTCTATCGCTGGATCTCCGTGAACGGATATCAGAGCAATGTGCTGTGTATTTTTCGTATTCATAGGCTTTTTTTATGTTGGAGCTTACAGAAGGTTTTCAGGTATGGGGAGTCTGACCTCTATCCGGCTAAACCCTCAGCGTCGAGCTTTTACACACTCACTTAACAAATTTTAACCTCTCAGGTGTGCTTAACACATCAGTGGATGGAAGTAAATTTTTAACAATTAATTTATAATAATCTTAACTTACTTGGCTACATTATATGGTATATAATCTTTCTCAGACGCTTCTGGGCTTTCAGGCACGTCTTAATAGCTGGCTGATCTACCTCACTTAAAACTAGTGCATCAGTCAGAGATTGGTAGAGTCCGAGAGTCATCATAGATTTTCGAGATCATTTTCGTATTGCAGTGGTGTGAGCGATCGCTCATAGTTTCTCATCATAGAATTTACCCAAAAAATTGGGTAATCGCGCCCCGTCCTTCGTTCGACGGCTTTTTTTTTAAACTTTTTATTGACAGTTTGTACTAGGTGTGCTACTATAAAATCCTAAACAATAGACTTTTAAACTAGAGAGATACTATCTAACCATAAGTAGGCAACGTAAAAAATATGTATCAGATACATATTGCGTAATTTAGTCTAACGACTTAAACGTCTATAAATTTAGATAAAAAAAGTATCTATCTATATAAAAAAAAGATCTAAAAAAAAGGTACGGTGGGGCACACCGGAACCGGGATCATTGATCAATCACGCTCATGGAGAATTGTCCTCTACTCTCCCTGACTCCGGTTTGGGTGAGCAAGACAGCAAGGCCGTAGGCCACGCTACGCGAACGCTGAAATGAGAATCCCCGTCCTTCCAGGGCGGGGAGTGTCAAAAGCTCAAAAATGTGCTATCATGGATAGACACTACCTTGGAGAGGTGGCTGAGTGGTCGAAAGCGGCAGATTGCTAATCTGTTGATAGGTTCAGGCCTATCCGAGGGTTCGAATCCCTCCCTCTCCGTTGAGTATCCTCAACTGGCAAAAATCAAACTTTCGTTGCTTGGAAAAGCGGTGCGGCCCCGCGCTTTTTAAAAGCGCTAGGGAACGGGCACCAAGAGATCTGGAAAATTTGATTAAGTCTACCTAGCTCAATAGCTTCTATTTGTCCCTTTTCTACCTGCCAAAGTTAGAGAAGCTGTAACCAATGCCAAAGGAGATTCCCACATCTGCGGCACCATCAACGAAAATTCCAGTAGTTAATGCAGCATTGGCCACAAAATTGGGTCCAAAAGGCCAATCAACACCACCAGTAACGATTAAACCCACATTGTTGTCATCACCTGTAGAAAAAGCCAAACCACCACCAGCGAAAGCTGAGTAAGTAGGCGGCTCAAACGGTTCATCCTGGAAAATAAAGTTGTAAGTGGCTGGGATCACAAAGGTAGCATCATCATTGATTAGTATGCTAGGACGCACTGATAGGGTGGGGGATAAATCGTATTTGCCGTTAATCATAAAGCCACCTCGACCAATATTGGTGCCATCATCAGTAAAACCGATATGACCGCCAATTCCAATATAGTTTCCAACCCCGAGGCTGTTGCCAGTAGGATCAATATTTCTCTGAGCTACAGGGGTGCCTACTTCATAGGAGGTGGCTGGTGAGGTGTCAGAGGTGGCTGGATCTAGTTGTATTTTTAGAGCTGCCACAGATGTAGCTAAGGTACCTGGTCTCGGTGAAGCTACCACAGGATTATTTAACTGTTGAGAAGGTGTTTGGGATTCCTCAATGATCGCTTCTAGCTCTTGTTTGGAGAGATCAGCACGATACTGGATAGTTTCTAAATTGGCTTCTAAATTGGCTAATGGTAACTGCTCCTGTCTGACTGTATAGTCAGCAATTGGTGCGACTGAGGCATTGAATTGGGAGCGGTTCACCAATGCACTAGGAGACCCTACCGACTTACTGGCACGAACCGCTGCCCCTATCCTGTCCAATTGCCCTAAACGGGAATTAGCTCGATGGTCAGTGATAGTGTTGAGATTGTCTGATGGCAGATTAGTTGGTCTGAATATATTTTTAGGAGTCTGTTTAGTTTCCGGATTAAATCGATCAGGGTCAACTGTGATGGTGGAAGTTGCTGCTAATTGCTGGGGTCTCACCGCTGCTGCGGTCTGGGTCAATTGCTTCACCGATGAATTATGGCTAGGTGTTTCAGCAGTAGCAGACAGCTGGTAACTGACCATGGTCAATACTGCCATACTCAGTTGCATCGAAAGGGTCTTAGGAAAATTACTCTTCACACTCACTCCTCAAAAACTACTTGGTCATTGGTTAGGGGTAACAAACTTAGCAGTTAGCCAAAAGCTAAAAGCTATAGTTCTTGGTCAGTAACTTGTAGCTGCTAGCCAGATCAGATCAGGTAAAGTACTCAAGAATTTGAACCCAATCCTAGGATAGTCTAATCATCCCTTGAACTTTACCAGATAGAAAGAGCAGAATAACCTCATTTTGGCTTTTAGTTTTGCCCTGGGCAAACATCACTAACACAGGACTTACCCCTCTACACCTGTAAAACCTCTGTAATTCTCTATTTACCCTTGCCCGATCGGAAATTACCGATTAGACATCTCCAGAAATTAGGTTTTCACCTAGATAGGATCGGGGTTTCAGATTCTTTGTCGGAGATGTCTATTGGCTAAACCCCTGATTTTTGGCGTTGCTGAATTAAGGAATGAATGCGCGATCATCTAGTTTTATTAAAGCCCCCGTTGGTCCCCCAGCGAGCAATCCCTCGCTGGGGGACTTTGAGAGTTTTTCCCCCCAGAATTGGGGGGCTAGGGCGTGTTTTCTTGCCTCGGAGATCCCCCATTATCCCCCTTAAAAAAGCAGGGCTGTTTCATTCTCGCCAAAAATAGATGGGGAGATGGGGAGATGGGGAGATGGGGAGAATTTTGGACGAATAGTCGTGATTTTGGCCAAATTTATCTAACCCTCCTCGAAGGCCGAATCACGAATTGTTAGTCATTGGAGTTGCTTCCTCCCAACTAATTTGTCAGATTTTAATGACTAAATTGGCGGATTTTTCGGGAAATTTTAGTTGATTTCCCTATCCCCCTATCCCCCTATCCCCCTATCTCCAATAATCGTTAACTTATTAAAGTTTGAAACAGCCCTGCCCTTAAAAAAGGGGGACGAGCGAGTATGGCTCCCCCCTTTTTTAAGGGGGGCTGGGGGGGATCATAATCTTGCGGAAAACTTTGAAAACACGCCCTAGGGGGGCGTGCGCCATACTGAGAATCAGCAACGCCCTTAATCTTCCTAGTTGTTTATCCTTCTAGAAAAGTACCATAATCTGAGTGTGAGTTCCCGCTTCCTATACTATGGTTTTGCTTGAGCAATTACGAGCCAATGATTTGGAATACTACTGTCGTGCTAATCTCAACCTCTATGATTCGCCCAACTGTGAGAGTTTGACAACACAAGCAGCCACCGGAAGGCACTTGCGGGTCTTGTCGGTCCCACCTGTCGGTAATGCCTTAGAGGTGCGTCTGTGCGAAGATAACTATTCTGGTTGGTTGCCTGTGTCGGATTTGGCTGTACTGGACATAGCTAAGACTCCTTATCGCCCCATTTCTCTGTCTCCAGCTCAAATCCAAGCACGAATAAAAGCGGTGATTGGGTTTACTAAAGCAGCAATGGATCAAAATCCCTACTACCTTTGGGGGGGTACAGTAGGTCCCAACTATGACTGTTCAGGGCTGATGCAAGCAGCCTTTGCGGCATCGGGGATTTGGTTACCCAGAGATTCCTATCAGCAAGCAGCTTTCACCCAAACCATTAGAATGGAGCAACTACAACCAGGGGATTTGGTCTTTTTCGCTACCGGTCAAAAAGTTAACCATGTAGGATTGTATCTAGGTGATGGTGATTACATTCATAGTTCGGGTATTGATCATGGTCGAAATGGGATTGCAATTGACCAGCTTTCAGAACAAGGGGATGAGATAACAAAGTATTATTACCGACAGCGCTACGGAGCTGGGCGAGTTGTGACAAGTTATCAGCCCTAGTCACCTAGCACAATTATCTAGCACAGTTATCTAGCACAGTTATTTACCAGCGTACTGCTCGAAGAGAACATAGTAATCAGGCTTACTATAAAGCTCTCAGCAGGGCTTCAGGGCAAAAGACTAACAAACATTACCACAAAATGTCCTCACAATTTCCTTTACTCAGAGAAATCTTCTGAGCTTTCTAAAATATTCCTGCTGATGATCTTGTGATTATACTGATTATTGAGGGAAGACTGTGGGTAGATGTATCCCTAGCTTATCTGTAGAATTCCTGACGGATCGAGCCCAGCAATGAACACCACTCAGTCTCACATAAAAAGTACTGAAACAATGGCAGAGGCAGAGTCCGCCCTAAAGATCTGGTTTTCTTTATCACTTGATCTATTATGCACCTTTGGTCAAAACGGATATTTTCAACAACTTAATCCGGCTTGGGAAAAGGTTCTAGGTTTGACTTGCTCCCAATTGCGATCGCGACCTTGGATTGAGTGGATTTATCCAGAAGATAGGGAATTTACTCTCAATGCCCTTCGTGATTGTGGTCAAGGAAAACTAGTCGAATATCGGAATAGAATTTACCATAAAGATGGTAGCTTGCGTTGGCTCGCTTGGAGAATTTCACAGGATGAACAGGGTCTTCTCTATGCTGTTGCTAAAGATATCACTAGTATTAAACAGCTAGAATCGGGATTGGACTATGGTAACTCTACTGGCTCCTATAAAGGCAGTAAGGGCTTTGAAAATCTAAATCTAGATGAGCAAAACTTCAAAAGTGACTTTGCTCTATTAACGGAATGGGTTTATCGCTATGAAGCGGTTAGTCAAATTAGTGGTCATCTGCTCTACGAATGGAATACCCAGACCAATGAATTGATTTGGGGTCACAATATTGAACAAGTATTGGGTTATTACCCAGGAGAACTCACCAACACTGGGCAAGGGTGGGATGAATTAATTTATCCTGATGATTTAGAACGATACCGACACACCATTGAACGGGTGATTGTCACTAAAGAGCCTTTTGATATTGACTATCGGATCCGTAAGAAGGATGGCACATACATCACCGTTGAGAACAAAGGACAGTTTTACCTAGATAGTTCAGGTAATCTCAATCGTCTGCTGGGGTTAATTGTTGACATCACGGAGCGCAAACAGGCAGAAGAGGCATTACGCCTAAGCGAAAAACGATTTCGCCTAGCAGTGGATAATTATCCCGGTACATTTATTATCTATGATGCCCAGCGGCGGCTCCAGTTTATCAATCAACAAGGGGTTAAGCTAACTGGAGTGGCTGATTCACCACTACTGGGTCACACTGACGAGGAAATCTATCCTCCTGTATTTAAGGATATCTATGTGAAACTGCTACAAAAGGCTGTGGAAACCCGGATGCCACAAGTGGAAGAACTGACTTTGACTTTGCCAGAGGTTGGTGGACTCACTGTCCTCGCTACCTATATTCCCCTGCTAGATGAGCAAGAAAATATTTATCAAGTTATCGGGATTATCCAAGATACTACCCAGCGCAAGCAGGCAGAGGTAGAACTACGGCAAGCTTATCAGCAATTGAGACTAAATACAGAAGCCGCGTTAGACCAAAAAGAAGCAAAATTTCGACGGGTGTTTGATGAAGCACCTATTGGAATGTCACTGTCAGATTTGGATTATCAGTTTATTCAGGTGAATCGGGCTTTTTATGAAATGCTCGGATACACCAAGTCTGAACTAATGGCTCTCAATGGTTTGGCAATTACTCATCCTGAAGACCTAGAACAAGCCAAGCCTTATATTAGGCACGTCATACAAGGAGAAATTGATAGTTTTAAGTTAGAAATACGTTACCGTAAAAAGAATCAAGATACCCTCTGGGGTAATTTAACCATGATGGCTATGCGAAATCAAGCAGGAGAAATCCTGTGTATTTTGAGCATGGTTGAAGACATTACAGAACGCAAGCAGGCAGAGGAGGCGGTGCGACACAGTGAAGAACGATTTCGTGCCATCATTGAAGATCAAACTGAACTGATCTGTCGCTTGAAACTTGATGGCACCCTAACGTTTGTCAATGATGCTTACTGCCGCTATTTTGACAAAGACCGCTCTGAATTAGTAGGGAAAGTATTTTTGCCAAAAATGCCTCCGGAAGACGAAGACATTGTTACCCGGAACTTCCGTTCTCTTTCCGTAGATAATCCGATCAACACTTACGAACACCGAGTTCTTCTCGACTCTGGAGAAATTCGCTGGCAGCAGTGGAGTGATCGAGCTATGTTTGATGAACATGGCCAATTTATCGAATGCCAGGCGGTGGGAAGGGATATCACTGAACTCAAGCAAGCAGAAGCAGATATTCTTAATGCATTGGCTAAGGAAAAAGAACTGGGTCAACTCCGATCAGGTTTCGTTTCATTAGTTTCTCACGAGTTTCGCACGCCACTGACTACCATTCAATCTTCTGCTCAAATGCTGCAACGCTATCAGGAAAAATTGTCCCCTGAGAAAAAACAGAAGCACCATGATAAGATTCAGCATGCTGTGGTCCGGATGACTCAACTTTTGGATGATGTTCTAACGATTGGGAAAGCGGATGCTGGTAAACTCAAGTTTGAACCAGAATCCATGGATTTAGTGGCTTTGTGTCAGGACATACTCGAAAATATTAAAATTAACCTGGGTTCTAAGCATAACCTGATGTTCATTAGTCATGGTAGCTGTCAAGATGCCCTAATCGATGAAAGACTGTTGAGTCATGTTGTTAACAATTTGCTCTTAAATGCGATTAAATATTCTCCAGAAGGAGGTACGATCAAATTTGAACTCAATTGCAATTCTTCGACCGCAGTAATCCAGGTTCAAGATCAGGGGATCGGCATTCCTATAAAAGACCAAGAGAAACTATTTGAGTCCTTTGAAAGAGCAAGTAATGTTGGCAGTATCCCTGGGACTGGACTGGGTTTAGCAATTGTCAAAAAATGTTTAGACTTGCACAATGCTAAAATTGCTGTAAACAGTGAAGTTGGGGTGGGAACGACATTTACGGTTACCCTACCACTGCACTTTGCTACTGACCAAAATAGGGAGTAGGGAGTAGGGAGTAGGGAGTAGGGAGTAGGGAGTGGCGTCCATAAAATGGAATGTACCTCATAAGTATCAGAAACGCTATATACAATGGTTGATCGCCTTTGGCTCATTATTAATTATTAATTATTGCTAATTAATATAGCATTATTAAATGAATTGTGATAATTTTTGATGCCATATTCCCTACTCCCAGATCCGCTGTTCCCAGATCCGCTGTTCCCTTTGCTATACATAATTGAAGTCTTCTGTATTCCTAATTCTCAGTTCGGTTGACAATCAACGATCAACAATGACCCCTCAGCTTTCTATCAAATTCTTGCAAGTTCAGGAAAGTAGCAAGTCTACTGCTTCAACCCCCAGTTATCGCCTTGACAGCTATATTGCTCAACAAACACCTGACTTGTCTCGCTCTCGTATCCAGAAGCTGATTGAACAAGGCAACGTGCAAGTGAATGATCACGTGTGTATCTCAAAAAAAGCTAAAGTTCAGCTAGGGGATCGTATCTCCCTAACCATTCCTGACCCCAAACCTCTGGAATTACAACCGGAAGTCATCCCCTTAGACATTCTTTATGAAGATGACGTTCTGATTATTATTAATAAACCGGCTGGTTTGGTAGTCCATCCAGCACCTGGTCATGAAAGTGGTACTCTTGTCAATGCCCTTTTAGCCCACTGTCCTAAACTGACAGGTATTGGTGGTGTTCAGCGTCCAGGCATTGTCCACCGCTTGGATAAGGATACAACTGGTGCAATTGCGATCGCAAAAACTGACCAGGCTCATGGACATCTACAAGCCCAACTCCAAGCCAAAACTGCTCAAAGACAATATTTAGGTATAGTCTATGGTGCTCCCTCTGCTGAGTCTGGCACCATTAACCAACCGATTGGACGGCATCCTGTAGACCGCAAGAAAATGGCTGTCGTGCCAGTAGAAAAAGGGGGACGCCCAGCTATTACCCATTGGCAAGTCCGAGAACGACTGGGCAACTATACCCTGATCCATTTCCAATTAGAAACTGGTCGCACCCACCAAATTCGTGTCCACAGTAGCTATATTGGTCATCCCATTGTTGGAGACCCCGTTTACAGCAGTGGTCGTTCTGTCGGTGTTAATCTACCGGGTCAAGCACTTCACGCTTGGCGACTACAACTACAGCATCCGGTTTGTGGGGAGTGGATTGAGTTTGTTGCCCCTCCCCCCCTAGCTTTGATCAAACTCTTAGACGTGCTACGACTTCGCTTCAGCTAGTTCCTTGTTCTGAGCCCGATATGGCACTAAGGATTCGTAATCGATATTCAAAGCTGACACTCGTGGGATAGTGTTGCCTTGGGGAGACAGCTCCCGTGCTAAGCCCATATACAGAGATGGATCCCCTGCCTTGGCCTTCTTGTCTTGTGGCACGTAACTGCGCACCTGGGTCTGCCAAATGATTTGTGGGAAGCCCAGTACTGCACGGTAGTATTCGTTGTAACGTGGAGATTTGATGTTGAATGGTGTTTCACCCTGAGGGCGACCGGGAAGCACTCGACGCCGTTGATAGGGGACGGTGTTGTACCCAAAATTCTCCATGTACTCTTCGCTGTCGAGCAGTTGATCGACGAAGCCTTGGATACCCTTTGTGGCAATTATAATTGACCAGGCTAATTTTTCTCTTTCGCCATAGATATCACGTCCAAGCACCCGCTGCACGCACTGCTCTACAACGCGATAGTTGCTGTTTTTGTCATAGAAGCTGGTTTTGAAAGTTTCAGAAAGCAACAACCCACGAATGAAGTCCCGCACTGTGATCTGACCGAAGCGGAGTTGGGACTCCAGGAACGGTTCACGATCCGAAGCAAAGGCATGGAAGAAGATCTGACGGTATCCTGCCTCGATTAGGGCATCCATGTCTCCGGGGGAGAGCAAGTTTTCAGTGGAATAAATTCTGGGTTGCTCTTCTCCTGGTATCTCATACCCATCTATGCGCGCATTCTGCGTCACAGGGGCGTAGCCTAGTAAAGGAATAGCCACGTTTTTATCTCCGTATTCTTAGAAAATCTTACAAACCTTAATCAAATATATAATGAATCCTGTGTCAGTCTATAAAAAAATTATATTTTAATCGATATCCTAATCTCTCAAGCGACTACGGATAGCGGGGACAGCAGTTAATCGTCAATCGTCAATAGTTATGGGTTAATCAACTAACCTTCTTCTTGCTTTTGTGATTAATCTGTGTGATTACTCTGAGTCTTCCCCTTTAACTTAATCACCTTAATCACTAATAGATTATTAATTTTGATTAATTAAAACGTTAATCAAAGTAATAATTTTTAATATTTCTTAAAATAGCCCGAAAGAATTAGACCAAAGAATTAGACCATAGCCTATCGCTCAAGTGCATCCATACCCCATCCAAAAAGACAGTGGATTATTCTTGGATGGACACTCAGGCCAATCCCGCAGGTAAGTTTCGAGATCTAACTGCCAGCGTGGCGGTTTTAATCCCAGACCCAAACAGAGATGGGAAATGACGTCAAAAAAACGCTGATCGTGACCAGGGGCACCTAAATGAGCATGGGCATATTCATGGACGACAATACTCAACCAATCAGACCGTGCAATGCGTCCGACATCAATTAATATCACCGCCGGAGTGGCTAAGATGTTGCAAAAGCCATCAATACCAAACTTTTCCCCTAAAGGGGTTGCCAAAATCCGCATTGGGCGGCATAGGGAATCATGATAGCAGCTATGACAGGCGTCTAAGCAAGTCTGGAGTTCTCCATTAATGGCATCAATGTGATTGCCAATCCAGGTATAAATGCGATCGCGTTCTCTACCATTATCAGTGATCTCTACCATACTTGGGTCTAAAGCCAGCTGACCCACAGCATTGAGATACTGATAGCCCCGGATTAACGGATCATCGCTGATGGTGGAATCACCAGCCCAAGATTGAATAATACTCTTCCGGTGCCAAGACATTTTGTTGTTGTTGAGATGTCACGCCAATATTAGCCCCAGTATTAGCGCCAGCACTAGCCCCATTATCTAAATTAGAGTCAATCCGGGTTTCGATACAAAATGATGCGCTGCTAAATCCACCAAAACGTTTCACTATACTAGTACGCATCCGCCGAGATGGAGTGATAAACGAGAAACGCTCATGAGCACTCATGGTTTCATATTCAGTAATCAGCACTAGCCCATCTTGAGCATCCATCTGATAAAGACCAGCTACTGGCATGGTTTCAGCGTAACCTTTTTCCCGCAATAACTTTCCATGTCTAGGAGAGTCGGCATCTGGAACCACCACCATCACCGTCGAGTCTTTGTGACCGTCATCACTCTGGTCCCAAGCCATTGTGCCCTGCCAACTGACCAACGCTCCACCTGCTGCCAAACTCGGGTTAATCTTATGAAGCTCACACAGCTCAATAACTTGGGGATGATCAGCTTCTAAGGTGGCTACATTGATGTCCAACTCTCCCTTCTCTGCTTGTCGGAAGGCTAGGTGGTGGGTTGTGCGTTGCGATCGCCAGTTGCCAGCACTGAGCTGGAAAAATTTCATCGCATCAATAATTGGATCCATATTATCGTATTTGGTTTACCGAGTTTTTACTTAAATTTTACTTAATCTTGAATTTTTGCATATTCCTGAGATTTTTCCAAACAAGGGATCCATGCCCAATCCATCAGGATTTCCGCTGCTACGCTACATATACTGATACTAAATGCAATTGTGCCACTATATAGTTGGGTTTGGCCTCAGGTTTGGCGTAATTATGATGTCCGAATAATTACTCTTAATACAAATCACCCCATCACCCCATCACCCCATCACCCCATCCATCTTCTTGATTATCGGTATTTTATCGGACTTGATCTAAGTCCATCAGACATACAGGCACAAGGGCAAATCATCGCTTTCCGGATTTTTATTACAATTTGTATCTTTAATTACTTATTGCTTGACAGAATCGACAGTATTTTATAGGTGTGTTAGATTGATTAACAACGGCCAAAAAAAAGAGCAGTCGGAACACTCGTCCGCCTGCCCTAATCAACGTATGTAAGCTTAGGAGTAAACCTATGGAAACGCCTGGAAAGCTAAGTTTGGAACAACAGTTCCAGATGAAAATCTACCAAGACCAAGTCAAGCTGTTGAGCCAGGAGGAGGCTCAGTCCTATCTCTTGGAAGTTTTGCGTCAAATGATGGTTAAGGAGAATCTATTCCGCCATCTACTCAAAAACGCTTAACTCTTAATTAGCTGCGAAGGTTTCACTTTGCTTGACTTGTTTTAAGGGGTGCCTCAGTCGTACCTACATTCGACGAATCTACACTGGCATGGGAACGCCTATAATCTAAACCTTCGCTGCTGATCTGAACCTGCTAATAGCCATCGTAGCGCTTCAGCCCTGGCCGCGCTACTACCATATGATAGTATATTTTAGAAATTTCGACTTAAGTAGGAACACTGATATAGTTAGGGAATTAGATAGTCAAGGAATACTTACCAAGAACTCTTGGCTGTTAATGGCTGGAATTTACAATCTTGAATTAAGACTAGGAACCAGCTTGCATATTGCTGCTCTTAAGCTACCTCCGAATTCTAGCACAGATGATAGGATTCGGAGTGCTCGATTTTTACGTCACTTGCCATTATCCTCCCTTTCAGGTCAATCAGGACTTAGGCAAAATTGGGCAACCAACCCGTGACAAAGTACTTCATGTAGGGTGGGCAGTGGCTCAGACCGATTGATCAAGTTGGCCAAAGGCTTGCTATCCACTGCCCACCAAAGAGCTAGATGTAGGGTGGGCAGTGGCTCAGACCGATTGATCAAGTTGGCCAAAGGCTTGCTATCCACTGCCCACCCTACCATTAATCACTAGGAGCCATTAGTAATTCTCCTGAGATCCTCGCAAGAAGGGGATTTGCGCCAAGAGTTAGCCCAGG
The DNA here is from genome assembly GCF_010672095.1 of Moorena sp. SIO3I6. Taxonomy (NCBI): domain Bacteria; kingdom Bacillati; phylum Cyanobacteriota; class Cyanophyceae; order Coleofasciculales; family Coleofasciculaceae; genus Moorena; species Moorena sp. SIO3I6. The sequence continues at coordinate 125,865 of NZ_JAAHHU010000003.1, forward strand.
TCTCGGGGGTGGTAGGGAAAGGGGTGAGAATAACAGTACCATCAGGGCCAATCAGCCAACCCTGAGCTTCCACAATCCGCCGCTTTGGACGCTTTCGAGCCGACTCCTCCCTAGCAGCCGGAGAATGACGTTGACTCTGATAATTTTCTGTTGCCGAGTTATCTAAGGTTACCCAATCTGCTATTACAGTTCGGCTTATGATTGGGTCAAGGGGACTCGGAGGTAAGCCACCCCGTCCAGTAATAATGAATTCATCCCCTTTGGAATCATCCGATGCCACTTTGACATTGTCAGCACAGGTAGCGGCAATCAGTCTAGATGGGTCAACTACAGTAGTGGGTAGTTCTACTAAACCCTGAGAGGGATTAACCCCAAGGATGTTGATTGTTATGTTACCGTCTACACCACGCTCAGAACTGGCGGTGATATCACTCAAGTCAGTTGGTTGATCCGGGAAGTTGAACCCAAAGATGCCTTGAGCGGTAAGATCTATATTACCGCCGTTGCCATCAAAGGCATTAGCGGTGATGTCGCTATTTTCTTCGAGGAAGGCAAGAATTAAATCCGCAGTAATGGTGATATTGCCACCATTTCCCGGTTGGTTTTGGGTACCGGCGCTGGTGGTGATTTGACTCCCATCGCGCAATATTAATAAATCCTGTAGCGTGAGAATAATATTGCCACCGTCTCCGCTAAAGGTTTGAGCAGAGATATTACTATTGTTTTCTAGGGAGATGGAGTCAGCATTAATTGTTATTTTTCCAGCATCGCCAGTACTGTTATTAATCGTTCTGGTACCAATAGTACTGCCTTCTGTGAGCACAAGTGAGTCAGCAGTAATGGTTATTTTTCCAGCATTCCCACTGCTATTGTTTTGAGTCTCGCTGCCAATACGACCTTGATTTTCAAACAATACAGAACCGGCGGTGATTGTGATCTCTCCAGCATCCCCAGTACTGTTATCTGCAGTGTTGGTACCAAGACCACTTTGTTGTCTGAGCACAAGTGAGTCAGCAGTAATGGTTATTTTTCCAGCATCCCCACTGCTATTCTTGTTCGTATCGCTGCCAAGACCAGTTTGATTTTCAAACAATACAGAACCAGCGGTGATTGTGATCTCTCCAGCATCCCCAGTACTGTCATCGGTAGTGTTGGTACCAAGACCACTTTGATTTCTGAAAACAAGTGAGTCAGCAGTAATAGTTATTTTTCCAGCATTACCTCTGCTATTTTTTTGAGTATCACTGCCAAGACCAGTTTGATTTTCAAACAATACAGAACCGGCGGTGATAGTAATCTCTCCAGCATCCCCAGTACTGTCATCGGTAGTGTTGATACCAATACCACTACCTCCTCTGAACACAACAGAGTCAGCATTAATTATTATTTTTCCACCATTCCCTTTGCTATTTCCTCTAGTCTCACTGCCAAGACCACTGCCTTGGCCTTCAAACAATACAGAACCGGCGGTGATGGTGATCTCTCCAGCATCCCCAGTACTGTTATCTTGAGTGTTGGTACCAAGACCACTTTTTTCTCCAAACACAAGTGAGTCAGCAGTAATGGTTATTATTCCAGCATCCCCACTGCTATTGCCTCTAGTATTGCTCTCAATATCACTGTCATTTTCCAACAATAAAGAACCAGCTGTGATGGTTATATTGCCAGCATTGCCCTCAGTTTTAATGTCACTATTTGGAGCACCGCTATTGGCGAAAATTTTACTTTCATCCCTGAGCAAAAGCAATTCATTAACTGTGATAGAGATGTCTCCACCCTGATCACTATTGTTGGAATTGCTATCAATAATACTTTGCTTAGTTAGTGAAATATTGTCAGCGATAATAGTGATATTTCCAGCATTATCACCTTCCTCAGTATCAATAATAACAACAACATCAATATTATCAACATTGGCAGCAATTTCCAATCCACTTTGACCGATCTCACTTTCGTTGTCAAGTGAAAGAGTGCCAACATCGATAGTAATTGTTCCAGCATTCCCGGTACTATCATCTGATGCTATGCTTCCCAAACCACTGTTATTAGCAATAGAAAGGGAGTCAGCTTTGATCTTGATTTCTCCAGCATTGCCAGTACTGTTATTTCTTGTGTTGCTACCAATACCACTTTTTTCTCTGAACACAACTGAGTCAGCAGTAATGGTTATTTTTCCAGCATCCCCACTGCTATTGTCTTGAGTATCGCTGCCAATACCACTTTGATTTTCAAACAATACAGAACCGGCGGTGATTGTGATCTCTCCAGCATCCCCAGTACTGTTATCTTGAGTGTTGGTACTAATACCACTGTTGTTTGTGACTACAACTGAGTCAGCAGCAGTAATAGTGATATTGCCAGCATCCCCCTTACCTTCTGTCCTACTACCAATCCCCGCCTTTTCTATGGTAAGGGTACCTGTTTGAACGATAACGTTTCCAGCATTTCCATTATCCCCAGAGGTGAGGCTATTGATTCCAGCATTTTTTAGGGATATGGATTCACCACTGATCACGGTCATCGGTGGTGCCTGATCGCTACGGTTGTTATTTCTGTTGATTCCGATACTTTCCAATGCGATCGCACCAGCCGCAGTAATGGTGACTGCTCCTCCTCCAGTATCAATTCCCCCATTCATCAACTCCACATCACCACTACCGGAGTTGTCACTATCCGCTTCCAGGACTAGATTCAGGAAACCACTGTCGGCATTTATTCCAAAGTTTTTGAGAGAAATATCATTGGCCGCTTGCAAACTTAGAGTGACTTCCCCTGGTGTAGTTTTGGTAATGCCAAAGCCATCTGCAGTGATATTTCCTTCCTGAGTGCCTGTGGTTCCAGTAGTGATAGTTACATTAGTGCCAGCATTGAGTCGAGCTTCAATATCTGGGATATTCACCACGGCATCATCCCCAGTGGGAGTGAAGATATTGGAATTACTATCAAAGCTGCCATTGGATGTATCGGCAAAGCCAAGAGTAACATTCCTCGGGTCAAGTAACCAAGTTCCTGCATTACCATTTACTGCACTAGCATCGACTCTGACTCCCGTAACATCCAGAAAATTGGCACTAGATGTCTCGATTAAACCGCCATTCCCTGATTGCGCTCCCCCCCTTGCGGTTAAGGTGCCATAGGCGCGAGTGGATTGATTCGACCAAATCACAATCAGACCACCATTACCAGTGCTAATCCCATCAGCATTTATAGTGGAGTCAGGACCGATATAGGTAGCTGTGGCCAATGGCAGCTGTCCTTGACCTTGGAAATCCCCACCAATTAGTGCATCTCCACCACTACTGTTTCCAGAAACATCAATGGATCCACTGTCAAACAAGCCAACTTGATTGCCTAATACCGTTACTTTGCCTCCAGTTTGTCCTGGAGATAAATTGGCAGCGTTTAGGGCACCAGAGATGATCACTGTTCCTGGCTCAAGTGGCACAATAGTACCGGAATCGGTAAGTGTGACCTGACCGTCACTGGAAACTGTTACGCCGGTGTCATCGTCCAAAGTACTTAAAAATTCAGTAACAGAGGGAGAATTAGATTCTATTGATGGCGTTGGAGTCGATAGTGTCAAAATCTGTCCAGCTTGCCCCAACTGCACTAAGGTTTCAGTCGGAACCGCTAATATATTAATCTCACCTCCTGGTGCTAGGATATCCCCAGTGCTAATGATACTCCCACCGACTAAGGTGACATTCTGTCCCTGTCCCACAGCCAAATTGCCAGCATTTACGATCGGCTGAGGCGGATTCTGGCCATACTGCAATCCCGGAGTAATGTTAATGGTTAACAGGGGTGGTTCTTCGGGATTGGTAGCACTAAACTCGGTGCCATTACCAAAAACTATACTATTAGCGGTACTTCCGACAAAGGAACCGGCTACATCTAATTGGGAATTGGCTCCGAAAACAATACCATTAGGATTGAGCAAAAACAAATTGGCGGCACCATCTACTCCCAGGGTGCCGAAGATCTTGGAGATGTTACTACCGGTTACCCGGCTGAGAATATTATTGATGCCAGCGGGATTGGCAAAGTAAACCCGCTGCAAGTCCCCAACATTAAAATCAGAAAAGCTATGGAATAGGTTATCCCCTCTGGTTGCTCCACCTTCAATTAAGTCAGCGGGAAGTCCTTTAACCTCTACATTGGGTTTAACAACACTTGGATTATCCCCCAAGGTATTATCCGGAACAATCTGAGCCAGAGCAGGATTTACTGAATGGGTAATCCCATAGTATCCACTCAGACTGATGCCACCAAAAATTACTAGCGTACGCACTATTTTCATCTCACTTCGCCTCCTATACTTAACCTTGGGAGTGATCTAACCAAATATGCTCCGATTTAGGAGTAAGGAGTCAGAACTCAGGAGTGATAATAATTGCTTGTCTAGTAACTTTTAAGAGAAATTGGCGAAAGAATCAACTAATGGTTATTTCTAATCCTACTAATCAATTCTGAATTCTTGTTTCAATGCCTTAATTATTATTGCGCCGCCATAGCTCTAGCGCGATTAGTTTCAATCATTTGTTCCAGCATTTCCCTAGAAACACAACGGCGTTCAGAGCAATAGGTCATGAGATTGACGCCATTCATCATGCGCACAGTGCTGACTCGGACACGAAAATCATCGGTGACAAACCAACAACGTTCTTGACCCTGATTATTCTGGTAATTGGTATCAATGGTGAGGATGCCGTCTTTGCCAAACCAATACCGACTCACTACCGGAATACTTTCCACATAGCCCTGGTCTCGAATGAGTTTACCACTAAGCTTAGTTTCATCATCTGGAACATCAATCAAAATTGCCGCATATTTGGAATTTGGTTCCCGGTCATCTAAATTGATTTGCCACATAAAGCTCGCTCCCCCCATCGCCTGGCTTGGGTCAATCTTTTGGAGGTCACACACGGCTTTGACTTTAGGGTTATCTTTTTCGATGACTTGAACAATCAGATTGGATTCTCCCGATTCATCGGCAGCGTTATCAAAGTGATGAACTGTGCGTTGAGTAAACCACTTGCCCTCGCTTTTCCGAAAGAAGTCCATCATGGTCATGGGTGGCTTGAGTCGCATTTTTGCTTGAACCTCCTGATAGTGATAGATGGGTAGAGCTAGCCCCTACCCTAGAAATAGTAATTGTTTTTAATACCCTGTGTTCCCACCAGAACGGTAGACTAACCTTGGCAGTTCCAGGTAGAGTTTACAAATTATAATGATTCAAACTCGGTTAAGCGATCGCACTAACAACCAAGCTATGGATATCTTAAAACGGTTCCAAGCCGGAGACTATATCTCTGATGCTAATCTTGAGGGCATCGATTGGAGTCAGAGAGACTTGTACCAGGTTAACCTCAGTGGTGCTAACCTACAGAAAGCTAATTTGAGCCAAGCTACCCTGACTGGGGCTAATCTTAGTCAGGCAATTTTGCGGGAAGCGAATCTGAGGGGAGCTGATCTCAGGGGAGCTGACCTGACTGGCGCTGACCTGACTGGAGCTGATTTGGAAGGGGCGTATTTAAACCGGGCAGATTTAAGGAAGGCTAATTTGACGATGGCTAACTTAAATGAAACCAACCTACAAGTAGCCCTGTATGACCGGGAAACTACTTGGCCAGAAGGATTTCGCTACAAAAGTTCTGGTGCTGTTGGGCCTGGTGCTAATCTCAATGGTGCTTTTCTCAATACCGCTAATCTGAGGGGAGTTGACTTGCAAGGGATTAGAGTAATAGGAGGCTATCTCAGCGGAGCCGATTTAACCGGTGCTAATTTACAGGATGCTGCTTTGAGTGGATCCAACTTACGGAAGGCTTTCCTGACCGGGGCTTGTTTGCGTAATGCCCGTATGAGTGGCGTGGAGCTGGAGGGAGCGGATTTGCGAGGGGCCGACCTGACTGGAGCAGATTTAAACCATGTACAAAATATTGCTGGGGCTGACTTTACCATGGCTCAAGGCATCAGTGAAGCCACCCGTTCGATGCTTTTGAATCAACCATATAAAGATCTAGACACCTGGAATCCCTATACTCGAAGTAATACTCGGGAAAGTTTAGGAGCCAGTCATCCTAGTTGAAGGTTGAAGGTTGAAAGGTTGAAGGTTGAACGCGATTGCGTGGCCTTTTGGCCAAGGTTGAAAGGTTGAAGGTTGAACGGTTGAAGGTTGAAGGTTGAAGGTTGAAAGGTTGAAGGTTGAAGGTTGAAAGGTTGAAGGTTGAACGCGATTGCGTGGCCTTTTGGCCAAGGTTAAACCGTTCAAACCCGTAACCTGTAACCTGTAACCTGTAACCTGTAACCTGTAACCTGTAACTTGTAACTTGTAACCTGTAACCTGTAACCTATAACCTGTAACTTGTAACCTGTAACTTGTAACCTGTAACCTGTAAACTTAAATAACCATTTAAGAACGTCACCAAAATGTCTGAAATTCAAGAAGCCCAGCCATCACCGGCAGAAATTGAGGAAGTTATTACTGAATTAGAGAAATATCGGGAAAGACTCGTTAATGATGTGATGAAAATGGCTCAGAAGGTGAAACTGCCGAAAAAGGCGGCCATGGAGCATATCAAAAACCACCCAGAAATTATTAAGATCGACGCTGCTCTGGAAAATCTCCGCCCCTAGCAATCATCCTTGCCATCATCCTGACGCAACTGACTAAAGCAACTGGAATTACCCATGGTTACATCGGAAACTCAACCGCCAGCTCCCTCTGAAACTGACAGCTTGCTGGCTGATGTCAATAGCCAACTTGCTGAGGGAAACGTTGATATTACTAATCCGCAACAGTTAAAAAAGATGGTTGAATCCCTGGCTGATAGCCGGGGAATGGTCAGACTGGGATTCGTGGAAGCCTTTGGCAAAATTGGTAAGGTAGCTTCTCCGTTCTTGCTCGAAGCACTAGCTAATCACCCAAACCCGGTGGTGCGCAGGTCTTGTGGCAAGGCTTTAGCAAAAATAAGGGATCCCCAGGGGGTTACTACCCTGATTGATGCCTTGTTAAATGATGAGGATACAGTGGTCAAGAGTTCAGCGGCTGGAGCCTTAGCCAGAATGGGAGAAGCGGCTGTACCAAAGTTGATTGAGGTGTTGGAATCAGCAGATTATCCCCAATCTGCAAAAGGTCATGCCTCTTGGGCATTGGCGTTCATTGGGTCAGAAGCAGCTGAGCACCTGTATCAGGCAATCCACTCCGAATCGGAAGATGTGCGGATGGCAGTAGTCGGAGCGATCGCTAATTTGGTAGATGAACCAGGTAATGACCAGGCTACAGAAATTCTCCTCTTAGCACTGAAAGATGAATCTGTCAATGTTCGTGCCGAAGCAGCTACATCGGTGAGCCAACTTGACCCCCAGCTAGGGGTTCCCCATTTAATCCCGTTACTGGAAGACCCCAGCCAAGAGGTGAGGCGGAGGGCAATCTTATCCTTAGGGAAGCTTAAGGATGAAGCGGCTTTACCCGCCTTAACAGCCAAGTTATCCGATCAGCGAGAGGAAATTCGCCAACTGGTCAAGGTAGCGATCGCACAAATTCAGAAGGGTTGAAGGGTTGAAGGGTTGAAGGGTTGAAGGGTTGAAGGGTTGAAGGGTTGAAGGTTGAACGCGATTGCGTGGCCTTTTGGCCAAGGTTGAAGGGTTGAAGGGTTGAAGGTTGAAGGTTGAAGGTTGAACGCGATTGCGTGGCCTTTTGGCCAAGGTTGAACGCGATTGCGTGGCCTTTTGGCCAAGGTTGAACGCGATTGCGTGGCCTTTTGGCCAAGGTTGAACGCGATTGCGTGGCCTTTTGGCCAAGGTTGAACGCGATTGCGTGGCCTTTTGGCCAAGGTTGAACGCGATTGCGTGGCCTTTTGGCCAAGGTTGAACGCGATTGCGTGGCCTTTTGGCCAAGGTTGTTCGCCCTGGGTGTTCGGTCTAGGGTAGCTTAAAAAAAATCATTGATAAATCTAGCGGTTATCATATTTATGAGGTACAGAGAATTTTTTTTCTGTTCCCTGTTCCCTGTTCCCTGTTCCCTGTTCCCTGTTCCCTGTTCCCTGTTCCCTATAATAAGTAATATTTTATAATTCATAATTTCTAAGATAGTCGTCAGTTTCAATCACAGGCAATCCCAGAAGTTTACAAATCTTGATAATTTAGGGTGATCAGGGCATTGTATAAATAAATGTGTGAAGGTGTAAAACACTGACACAATCTCGCTCACAGGAGCTATGAGCTCCCAAGACTCTTCCATCAGGAGTCGTGAGAGAGGTTATGTTGTTGTTTAAAAGCTTGTAAAGTTTTTTAAACACCCTGAGAAAACCCTGATTAAAAAATTTGTTGCTATCTAGGAGAATCTGTTAATGGCATTCGGACCAGCATCACAGCTAGGTGTCGGCCTATTTGAAGACACAGATCCAATTGAAGTGTGGCCAGGTATCTCAAGCGAGGACGCTGAGGCCGTGATTCGGGCGGTCTATCGGCAAGTCTTGGGCAATGCTTATGTCATGGAAAGTGAGCGACTGGCTGTCCCAGAGTCTCAGTTTAAACTAGGTGAACTCAGCGTTCGGGAATTTGTGCGGGCAGTAGCGAAATCCGATGCTTACAGCTCCCGGTTTTTCGATAAAGCCCCCCGCTACCGAGTAATTGAGCTGAATTTCAAACATTTACTTGGTCGGGCTCCCGATGGCTTCGATGAGATGAAGGCTCACAGTATTATCTGGGATGAAGGGGGCTTCGAGGCAGAGATTGATTCCTATCTCGACAGTGACGAGTACCAGGAAGTCTATGGGGAAGACACAGTTCCCTTCTACCGAGGCTACAAAACCCAAACAGGCAAGAAGATGGTTGGGTTTACCCACATGTTCCAACTGTTGCGAGGAGCTTCTAGTAGCGACTTCAAAGGGAGCTTGGCTGGCAAGAGTCCTTGTCTAAATAAGAATGTAATTCAAGAAATTCCGACAGCAGTGGTTCCGCCATCTGGTGGTGTATCTGGCTGGTCTTTCCAAGAAACCCCATTGGGTGCCAGAACTCGCCATGGTGCTGGAGCTACTGCTGAAGGTAAGGTGTACCGGATTGAGGTAACTGGCTATAAGTCCCCTGGTGCAGTGAATCGGGTATCCAAATTCCGGCGCAGTAACCAGGTATACCTGGTTCCGTTTGATCAGCTCTCCAAAGAGTACCAGCGGATTCATAAGCAGGGTGGCGTGATTGCCAGCATCACCGTTGTGTAATTAGGATTCAATCGGGATTCAAACGTTTCTAATCTGGGAAAGTTCGTGTATGTCTGCGTGCTTTGGCAGCAAGCCAACTAGTTTGCTGCCAAAGAAGGTAGAGGTGCAGTGAAATGAAGGGTTGGTTACTTTGTTTTGGCAAGGAAAATCCCCTCTATTTTGAATAAGTTTTTTGCAAGGAGAAATTTAAATGGTCAGTACAGCGCCTACTGCCAAGTTTGGTCTAGATTCAGATACCATCTTTGAACTATGGCCTACTAGCGGCATTGATGAAGTGCAAGCTGTAATTCGGGCAGTTTATCGTCAAGTTTTGGGCAACCCCCACATTATGGAGAGTGAGCGGCTGGTGAGTGCTGAATCGCAATTATGCGATGGCAGCATCACTGTCAGGGAATTTGTGCGGGCTGTTGCCAAATCAGATTTCTATCGCGCTCGGTATTTTGAATCCTGTGCGCCTTACCGATTTATTGAGCTGAACTTTAAGCATTTATTGGGTCGTGCTCCCCTAGATCAGACAGAAATTTCGGAACACATCCGTATCTGTATTGAGCAGGGCTACGATGCTGAGATTGATTCTTACATCAATAGTGACGAGTACCAAAATAATTTTGGGGATGATACCGTACCCTACTATTGTGGTGCTAGTAGCCAAATCGGCCAAAAGCAGGTGGGTTATAACCGTACCCTCTCCTTGGTAAGGGGTCATTCAGAAGTTGATAGCTCCATAAAAAGCTCTTGCTTGGTAGAAGCAGTTGCTACCAATAGCACCAGCAAAATTGTGCCACTGGCAGGTGGTCGTGCTGCCGCTTATGCTGATGCTACCGAAAAGATGTTCAAAATTGTCGTGCGGGGTGCCATGTACAGCGGTCGTCGCCGTCGTAGTACCACTGAGTACATTGTTCCTGGCAGCAAGATGACACCCCAAATTCAGCGGATTAATCGCACTAGTGGGACAATCGTCAGCATTACAGAAATCTCCTAATGTCTGGGGTTTTTTTTCGGAAGTTTTAAAGGAGAGATAGAAATGGGAAATTTAACTCGCTCAGCGACTCTAGGCTTGGATGCCTTTGAATGTGATCCATTAGAATTACGGCCTTTTGCCACTGAAGATGATTTACAAACGGTAATTCGAGCCGTTTACAAGCAGGTTTTGGGCAATGAACATATCATGGAGAGCGATCAGCTCTCTAGTGCTGAAGCCCAACTGCGGAATGGCAATATTACAGTGCGTGAGTTAGTCAGGGTAGTTGCTAAATCTGATTTGTATAAGAAACTGTTCTTTCACAGTTCTTCTCAGTACCGGTTCATTGAGCTGAACTTCAAACACTTGTTAGGACGCCCTCCCCAGGACCAGGCAGAGATTACTGAACACGTCCAAATATATAATACAGAGGGCTACGACGCTGAAATCGACTCTTATATCGATAGCAACGAATACATTCAAAACTTTAGTGAGTACACCGTCCCTTATCCACGGTCTATCCGCACCCAAGTGGGGATCAAAACTGAAGGGTTCAATCGGATGTTCTCATTGCTACGGGGCTCTCCTACCAGTGACAGTGATACACAGGCAAAGTTAATTTCCTCTTTGGCTGCGAATATGTCCACGAAAATCACTCCGCCAGCGATTGGCAATGGTGCAGCTAGTAGTAACACCGACAAGCGGTTCCGGATTGTCTATTCTACCTCAACTGCTGCTGCTCGACTCAATAAGTTTAGCAAGACAGAGCGGGTAGTTAACTACAGTCAAATGTCTCAACAATTTCAAAACATTCATAAATGTGGTGGAAAGATTATCAGCATTACTGAAGTTTTGTAATGCTGGTTGAACGTTGACCATTTGATATAAACTCAGGGTCGGCTAATAATTGCTTAATAGCGCCTTAATAGCTGACCCTAGGTTTGGGGAAATTACCTCAAACTAGGTTTAACGAACGATTATATCATTATCAAACTGAGTTTAGGAGAAATAAGAATGGGGAATTTAACGGTATCAGCCACCCTTGGTCTAGATGCCTTTGAAGGTGACCCAGTAGAACTGCGACCCTATGCTACTGAAGAGGATGTGCTGACGGTAATTCGAGCTGTTTACAAGCAGGTTTTGGGCAATGCCCATCTGATGGATAGCGAGCGAATCAGCAATGGGGAATCAATGTTGCGCAATGGGGATATTAGTGTCCGTGGCTTTGTGCGCATGGTGGCTCAATCAGCCCTGTATCAATCCCGATTTTTCGAGGGGTCTTCTCCCTATCAGTTCATTGAGCTTAATTGCAAGCATTTGCTGGGTCGTGCTCCTCTAGATCAAGCTGAAATCTCTGAGCACGTCAGCCTTTACAATGAACAGGGTTACGAAGCGGAAATCGATTCCTATATCGATAGTGACGAATATCTTGAGAATTTTGGCGATAACATCGTTCCCTACCCCCGCAGCATCCGTAGCCAACCTGGAATTAAGAATGTGGGCTTTAATCGGATGTTCTCGTTATTGCGAGGCTCTCCTACCAGTGATAGTGGAAAACCAGCCCAGCTAATTACTTCTGTAGCTGCTAATATATCTCCACAAATTAAAGCTCCAGCTGTTGGAAATGGTGCAGGTTATGGCAATACTGGCAAGCGTTACCAGATTGCTGTTTCCACATGCGCTGGTGTAGCCCGGTTGAATAAGTGTAGCCAGCTGAACTATCAGGTTAGCTACGAGCAACTCTCTGAACAAGTCAAGAGTATTCATAAAGGCGGTGGCAAGATTCTCAGTATTACTGAGTTAACTTGATCCAGTAGCCCGGTTATCAGTTACTAAGTCAACGTAAGTATTCAGCCGTGAGCCTTTGGCTCACGCTTGGCCAAAGGCTCACGGCTGTCAGGCGTCAGCTAATCAACGGGAAGTAGTAAACAACCTTACGGGCTGGTACAGCTAGTTGAAAATCCCTGCTCGTTTTACTGATCCCACCACGTTCAGTTAAAGCGCCTGCTAGCTGAATGCTGAATGCTGAATGCTGAATGCTGAATGCTTACAAGTCAACAGTTAATTGTCATCAAGAAAAACTGTTAACAGTTAACTGGTAACTGATAACTGGTAACTGATAAGTGAATAGCTGTGTAAGTCAGCTAAATCTGAGTAAAGAATCTAGGAGGAATTTAAATGTCACTTTGGGTAATAGATGCTGACCCGATAGAGTTGCGTGCTGGTGCAACAGAAGATGATCTGCAGACAGTGATTAGGGCAGTTTACAAACAGGTTCTAGGTAACCAGCACTTGCTGGAATCCGATCGCTTAACTAGTGCTGAAGCGATGCTGCGGAATGGGGATATCAGTGTACGGGGCTTTGTGCGCATGGTCGCTAAATCAGACTTGTATAAGTCCCTGTTTTTTGATTCTGCTTCCCAGTATCGTTTCATTGAGCTCAACTACAAGCATTTTCTAGGTCGTGCTCCCCAGGAACAGGCAGAAATTGCCGAACATGTTCTAATTTATAACACTGCTGGCTACGACGCTGAAATCGATTCTTATATCGATAGCGCAGAGTATCAGTTGAGTTTTGGTGAGTTTATTGTCCCCTATCCTCGTAGTAATAATACCGAAGTTGGGATTAAGAACGTAGGATTTAATCGGACGTTTTGCTTGATGCGGGGAGATGCTACTAGTGATAGCAGTAACCAAGCCAAGCTGATTAGTGATTTAGGAGCTAATCTGTCTACCAAGATTACTGCTCCTGTTGGAGGTTCAGGTACTTACACCAATACAGGCAAACGCTTTAAGATTACTGTCGCTAAAGCTGGTGTTGGTTCTCGCTTCAAGCGGAGTAATGCTAGCTATGAGGTGGGTTACGACCAGTTGTCGGCGAGGATTCAAAATATGCACAAAATGGGCAGCAAAATTGTCAGTATTACTGAAATAGGTTAGGTTGACTGTCAGGATTCAGTAGTTGATATGAGCTAAGTATGTAGATGTTAGTTTTTGGAAATAGGCTGTGAGCAATCAACAGCTAATTTCTAAAAACTAACACTATTGGCTATTAAACTACTGGTCAACTATTGGCAGTTGGATAGACCGTTTTTTAATTCACAACTTAGTAAATTGGAGGTACTTTACCGATGTCAGGAATGATTACAGATGGAAGTAGCACTCTGAGTGATTATAGCGATCGCACAGTTGTACTAGAGGTAACAGGTCTGTGTCGCCAAGATGTAATGCGCACAAGTAACTATACGACGAAGGTTCCTTATAGCTGTATAGCTGAGGCAATGAAGAACATTAGCCGTATGGGTGGTAAGGTTACTAGTGTCCACGTTAGTTAAAACAAAGTAGGTTGAGCTGACTACTGCACCGTACAGATTTTTTCGTTTAACTGTTGACTGTTGACTGTTGACTGTTGACTGTTAATGATCAGCAGTCAACAGTCAATTAAATCTCTAAGTGCAACTAGCGTGTCAGTCAACCAAGATGATATGGAAAGCGTAAGCTTAACCAATAATAAATTAATACTTATATTGTTGAATCAATATAGTTATCAATCATTTTTTTTTGTAATTCAAGGATAAATACTAGAATATAGCAAGTCTTATACCCATGAGGTACAAAGAGATCCCCCTAAATCCCCCTTATCAAGGGGGACTTTGAGGTTGAGAAGGGTACCTCATAAATCCTAGAAACGCTATATTGAATTTATTTATTAAATTAAATCTTTATTTTATTGAATAAAGTAGTATTCATACAAAAGTTGTTTATTAACTTTATTTAACAACATTGAACAACAATGGAATGGATTGGGAGGTCTTTTAGATGGTAATTGGTTTTATAAACCCTGTACTGACACGCGCCGCACAATTAGGGGTGGCAGCATTTCAAGAAACAGACCCAGTTGAACTGTGGCCTAGTCATTCTGAAGAAGAACTGGAAATTGTGATTCGGGCTGTCTATCGGCAAGTGTTGGGGAATACCTATGTCATGGACAGTGAGCGGCTCACCGTTTCCGAATCCCAACTTAGAAACGGAGAAATTTCTGTCCGGGAATTTGTGCGGCAAGTGGCTAAATCTGAGCTTTACTACTCCCGATTTTTCAGCAGTTGCCCTCGTAACCGAGCCATTGAGTTGAATTTCAAGCATCTCCTTGGTCGAGCTCCCGAAAGCTATGAGGAAATTATTGAGCATACGAGGATCCTTGATCAAGGGGGTTATGAGACTGAAATCGATTCTTATATCGATAGCGAAGAATACCAGATCGCTTTTGGGGAAAACCAGGTGCCCTATTATCGAGGTTACAAAACCCAGATAGGCAAGAGTACAGTGGGATTTACCCATCTCTTAAAACTGTTGCGTGGTGCCTCTGGTAGCGATAAAGGCACTGTTTGGCGGGGGAATTGGTCTCGGTTGAATCAGTCCCTGATGACCAATAGCCCCAGTAATATGGAGCCGCTTTCTGGAGCTGGTGACCTAGTAAAACCCACTGATGTCAATAAACTCCTGGCTAATGTTCTAGGTCTCAAGAAAGAGCAACCAGCAAGTCCCACAGAAACTCAAATAGCACCTAAGATTCTTACAGAAGCTGAAAAACTCGAGCAAAACACGACTCAAACCTGGCAACGCCAGTATCAAGCCTGGGAACAAATTGATCCGATTGAGCTGTGGCCAGGTCGCTCGGAAGCAGAAATCGAGACGGTGATTCGAGCAGTCTACCGTCAGGTTTTGGGAAATGCCCATGTCATGGAGAGTGAACGGCTGATTGTCCCCGAATCCCAGATCAAGCGGGGCCAAATCACTGTCCGTGAGTTTGTGCGTCAGGTGGCCAAGTCAGAGTTGTATCGGTCAAGGTTTTTTGATATCTGTCCCCGCTACCGGTCAATCGAGCTGAATTTTAAGCATTTGCTAGGTCGTGCTCCTGATGACTACTCTGAGACCTTCTATCACAGCCAAGTACTGGATCAAGGAGGTTTCGAGGCGGATATTGATTCCTATATCGATAGTGACGAGTACCAAGAGGTCTTTGGGGAGGATACTGTACCCTTTTACCGGGGCTATAAAACCCAAACAGGCAAAAAGCTGCTTGGGTTTACTAACATGTTGGTGCTGATGCCCAGCGTTTCTAGCTCTGATAAAGACAATTTGTCAGGGAATCCATCAAGGCTTAATAAATCGATTATTTATAATAATCCCCTTGGGCTTGCCCCAGTTACTGATATCCAAGCCTTATTGGATGAAGTACTCAAGCCCAAAATCCAACCGAAGCAAGCTACCGCAGGAGCTGAGAAAGAACGCTCAGAAGCCTATCAAGCCATCGAACGGAAATGCCAAGAGCAAGAAGAACTGCTGGAAAGCTTGCAGAAACAGTTGGCAGACTTACGACCATTGGCTAGCTTTGGAGAATCACAGTTTAGCAAATGGCAGTCTTACAGTTCTTCGAGCAATGGTGGTAGTGGTTTCACCACCATGGCACCCCCAATCCCAATGGCAGCAGCGACTGTAGAGCCAGACAGTTATGAAGCTCTCCAACAAAAGTCTGAAAAACAGGCCCAGGAAATTGCTACCTTACAAGAAAAGGTTGCTGATCAGCGGCGTTTAGCTATGATTGCAGAAGCGCGGTTGAATAAGTGGCGTCCTCGTAGTTATTAGAGGAAAAACTTAGTACTTATTAGAGCTGGGATTAGCTCTATCGCCAGTTGCCATAGAAAGTTGCCATAGAAATGTGTGGGTTGTTGACGGTTGACTGTTGAGAGTTGAATGACAGCGGTCAACCATCAACAACTACCTGGGAAATACAAGCTTTTAACTAAAGCTTCTAACTTAAGCTTTTAAAGAGGTACTTTTAACAGTAAAATATATAGACTTTAAATAGCCGATCCGGAGGAAAAGCCAATGGCCAAGAAAAGCCGTAAAACTGCTAGCCAGTATTCAGAAAGTAAGTCCAAGGTGGGGATATCCCTGACCCCTACAGGCATTGGCTTGTTGACTCAGATGGCTCAGAATACTGGATTGTCCCGCTCGGAACTAATTGAGCGTATCGCCAGAGGTAATATTGCGATCGCATGCCAGCAGGCAAGTATGACTATTGCGCTGGAAAATCCACCGCAGGCAAACGAAACATCCCCCAACAATGGAGCCACAAAATCTCAAACCAAGATTCAGGTTATAGAGGGTAAGCAACCGGTACAAACTGATGTGTCTGAGCCTGGTGGTTCTGGTGTATCCCAAGAAGATTACCAGTCTTTGCAACAGCAGGCTAAAGAGCAAGCTAATTTGATTGAAGACTTACAGCAGAAGTTAGCTCAACAAAAATCTGAAACTGCTGAACAGACCGAAAGCTATCAGTCTTTACAAAAGCAGGCACAAGAGCAAGGGAATCTGGTTAAGAAATTACAGAAGCAACTAGCTGACCAAAAATCTGAAACTGCTGAACAGACCGAAAGCTATCAGTCTTTACAACAGCAGGCTAAAGAGCAATCTAATCTGGTTAAGAAATTACAGAAGCAGTTAGCAGACCAAAAATCTCAAACTGCTGAACAAACGGAAAGTTATCAGTCTTTACAACAGCAGGCTAAAGAGCAATCTAATCTGGTTAAGAAATTACAGAAGCAGTTAGCAGACCAAAAATCTCAAACTGCTGAACAAACCGAAAGCTATCAGTCTTTACAACAGCAGGCACAAGAGCAAGGGAATCTGGTTAAGAAATTACAGAAGCAGTTAGCAGACCAAAAATCTCAAACTGCTGAACAGACAGAAAGTTATCAGTCTTTACAACAGCAGGCTCAACAGCAAGCTAATGTGATTGAAGACTTACAACAGAAGTTAGCTGACCAAAAATCTCTAGCAACACAACAGGTCGAGAGTAACCAGACTCTGCAACAGCAGGCACAACAGCAATCTAATCTGGTTAAGAAGTTACAGAAGCAGCTAGCTGAGCAACAATCTCAGGCGGCGCAACAAGTAGAAAGTAATCAGTTTCTACAGCAGCAAACTCAAGACCAAGGGAAGCGTATTGCTGAGTTAGAGCGTCAGTTATCTGAACAACAATCTCCGGCTAATCAAGCTCCCGAGAGTTATGAGTCTTTGAAACAGCATAATCAAGAGCAAGAGGAGCGTATTGCAACTTTACAAAAACACATTTCTGAGTTAAAGCGTTGGGCAACCATTGGCAAAACAGAGTTCAACAAGAGGCTTAACCGGAGATGGTTTTAGCTATTGCCCGAAGGCATAAATAATTATGTCAATTCCCCTGGCTTTCTTCGTTGATAGTTTTGGGGATAATTTTGGGTTTTAATGACAACAAATAATTCTATTATAGCAGTCGAAGCCTAGTGTAGGACAGTCACTTTTCCTCAAACCTAGATACAAAGCTAGTTTAACTTCTGACTTCTGACTTCAAACTTCTGACTTCTGCTATAATTATTCTGGTATTATTCTCGAGATGCTTTCCTGGATGAACCAAAGTTGATAATCTGTTCCAAGCGTGATATCGAACTAGCTGCTGATTCTCGGATATAGGGGTCGGCTTCCTGATTCTCAGCGGCAGCAGATAGCACTTCCATACCTCTCTCATCCCCTAAGGAACCTAGAGCCTGTAGCACAGTAACTTGAAGCGCAATATCGTCGATGTCCAAAGCAGCCACTAGGGCTTCAAAAGCGGGTGGACCAATGGTTCCCAGTGCGCCAACTGTTGATATTTTTACAACGGGATCTGGGTCTTTAAGGGCCGTTTGTAGACTCTGCAACCCCACAGTTGGGAAAGTTTCTTCTGAGTAGTTAAGAGCGATCGAAGCCAGCGCTTTTGCACAGCTAGCCCGTACTGTGTTATTTTCACTAGTTGTTAAGGTTTCTGCCAATACCGGTACAGCATCAAGACCAATCACACCTAGAGTTTGCACTGCTGCTCGCCGATAAACCACATCCTCATCACCCAAAATTGCCATCAACTCAGAAATAGTATTCTCGGTGCGCTCTGCTGCAATCTGCCGCATGGCTCTTTCTCTGAGTCTAGGATTTTTATTTTTTAATTGTTGATATAACTCTTCTGTAGACATTAGTAGATATTCGTAAATATCAGTAAAAAAAATATTAGTAGACATTCTTGATCGAGGAGTCATACCAAGTTGCGGTCAAACGTACAACTTTCTCTTCCGCCGATCTCCCCATCTCCCCATCTCCCCATCTCCCCATCTCCCCACCTCCCTATCTCCCTATCCAAGCCATCTACTCTCTTTGAATGCCACTTGGTATCAGGATCTTCAAGCACAACAACTAAGGGGTTCTTAGCAAAGTGCTGAACCTGTTTCAGGCACAGCACTTTGCTAAGATACCCCTTCAGTCGAAAGTACTAGAGGCAGCTAGCCACTACAGAAAGTGGATAGCAATAATCCTATGACATGGAGTTGATTACATAGTCAAGATAACCCCGGTATTCAACCAAGGCTTGGGCAGACATATCACGAGGAGCGCAGCCACGATCCCGGAGGACGGTCAAACCAGTAACATAGGTAGCGGCATCGATACCTAAAGCTTTGTAGACTTCACGAGCGCCAGCAATACCCCACTCATCCAGAGGACCAGTACCACCAACAACTAGGCAATAGTTGATCAAACGCAGGTAGTGAACGATGTCACGCTTGCACTTTTCTTTCTGAGTACCTGCATCGATGTCCCGACCACTACCGTTGGGGAACTTTTTATAGATAGCATCAACAGCTTCTTGAGCTACAGCGTCGTAGTTACCTGCCAACTTTTCAGCAGCTTCCATACGAGCAGCAGAACGTTGCAAGCTACCTTGAACTGATTCTAGGTCAGAAGCGCTAGGAAACCGACCTCCTAGGTCAGCGGAAGCAACAACAGTGGTTAACACTGATTTCATAATTAAGATATCTCCTGTCTTAAAATTGATTTCGGCAAAAGGTCAGTGTAATTGAAATTCTCCTGAGCAGGGAGACTAGCTAATAGCACTGCCGACTGCATCGAAGTAGCTACCGACTTCTGCAGCCAAAGAGGAACAATCACCACTAGTAACAGACTCTTTGCGTTGAGATGCAGTGTTGGTAACAAAAGCCACAGCAGCAGCCTTCATGATGCCAACAGCCCGGCCAGTATTACCAGTGGGGACGCCCAAAGCAGCGTAGGTTTCCTTCAGACCATTCAAGCAGCGGTCAGCCAGTACAGAACTATCTCCGCTGAGAACGGCGTAGCACACATAACGCAAGACGATTTCGCCATCACGTAGACAAGCAGCCATCTTGCGGTTGGTGTAAACACCGCCACCGGGAGCAGTTAAACCAGGGCTTTCGCAAACGATACCAGCAACTGCATCAGTAACGATACAGCTAGCATTGCTGGCGATAAAATTCACAGCATCAAGGCGCTTGTTGCCATCAGCAACAAATCCCTTCAGAGCTTCTAAATCAGCACCGCCAACAAATCCACCTGCGGAATCGGCAGCAACTACGGCTTTTGAAAAAGCGTCTAGCATTAAAATCTCCTTATCAATAACAAGGACTTAAAATTATTGGTCTTGTCGTTCATGAATTGACTAACCAATTTAGACGATAAAAGCTGTTTGACACTCTAGTCCCATTTATGAGAAACAAAGCAACAAAACATTACAAAAATTTCCGTCTATCAGTTTAATTGTATACTTTTGTATCAATAAACCTTTAACTGTTTGGTTCAATGCTAAACAGTATCGTCAAGATCAGGGTCAATACCTGCTGCTCGTAGCTGCTCAGCCAACCGAGCCGCTCTTGCTAAAGCCGCTTGAGTTCGTTGGCGCTCCTGCTCCACTATAGACTCTGCTTGTTCAGCACGTTGTCGCTCTTGTTCAGCTCTTTCCCTTTCTAGAACAGCTCGTTCATCACCAATCAACAACAGATTTCCTTCCTCATCCCACCACCTTAGCCATAGTTGAGTTTGATTCTGATAACTTCCTTGCCATAAGCCTAGTTCTACACCCAAGGGTGAAATATAATAATGCCCTCGTTCATTAGGGGTTAATTTCTGATAAAACCCACTGACCAAGGTATAGACTTCAAGAGAGCTGTTGTTTATTTGATAAATACCATAGTAGGGAATTCGGATAATTTGCTCATATACCCAAAACTTCCCTGGCTTAGTTACTTCTCCTTGAGTCGAGAGGGATAATGGGGTTTTGTCCCGTTCTTCATCCCCATTGCCACTGGCAAATTCTAAAGCAATTAATGGTGCTATATGTTCCCGCCACACCACATAGGAGCGACGAATTTTACCGTCTAGCTGAGGAGGGACATTGGGAACATAAAACCAATCAGGTGCTTCGGCTCCTTTTTCAGGTGGATCAGTTTCTCGCCAGTATATACCACAGTCTTGCCCAATAGCATATTCTCCATCAGGATGTCGCTGTTGTAATATCTCTCCAATCGAATCCGTTAGAATTATACTTTGGGGATGCTCTTGAAAGTTTTTCACAAATGTTCCATCTGACTCCGGTAGCTGGGTGTGGTCAGGAAAGGGAGGAGGTAATTTGACTCGAGGTACTGTCTCAGTCATGATCTGGCCTAGACTATGGCGGTGATAATCTCTATATTATCCTGGCTGCAAAGCGTGTGATAGGCGATCCCAATTACCAATTACCAGAGCATGGTATTAGTGCTTAGTACACTAAAGATGCTCTTCCAAGGTGACTAATGACTAATCCTAATAGCTAATGACTAGTAACCACTTTAGTAACTGCTTTCTCCCGAATCAACCAATCTGAATCATTAGCTGCCAGCTCTTGACCACTGGTATCCCCTAACTGCTCTAATGCGATTAAACTGGCATATTTCAAGTTAAAAATCTTGGTATTGAGGCTGTCTTTGAGTAAGGGAATTGCCCGTTTATCCCCTAAATTCCCCAAGGCAATAGCAGCAGCAGCACGGGATTTTTGAAACTGGGGTGCTTTATTGTGTAAGGCTTCCACTATCAAATCGTAGGCATCAGCGTATTTGAGCCAGCCTAAGAGTTTGACCACATGGTAGTGAGCACCATAATCGTTATGGGCTTTGTCAGCATAGGTAGCCAGTAGGGCTTCAGCGACAGCATCTGGGGATAACTTCAGCAGAGTTTTACTGCCTAGATAACACCGCCCAAAATCTGTATGGTATAGCTCGTTAATCAAGAATTCTAAACTGGGCATTTGGTCATATTCATGAACCAGCTCTAGGTGATCAGGATGATCACGAATCACTTGATCGAGTGATGGTTCGATCTCCTCAAAGGTGATATTACCGGCTGGCAACCCAGCCTCTGCCAAGAGGCGAATTCCTCGTATTCGAAAGACCATGGAAATGGGACAGGTCGCAATTTTAGGAATTCCTTGGTAGTATCGGGCATCAATCAGGTCTTGAATACAAGCTCGTCGGGCATTGACACTAGAGTGTTGTAGGAATGCCATCACTTTGTGCATTTCGGTGGTATCCCCTGTGAACCGACAAACCGTTGCGATCGCAGCACTGGCTATGGGTTCATTATCGGATTTAGTAAAGGTCTTAATCTTCTCAAGGGCTGGTTTATAGTCCAGTGCTGCCAGAGTTTGGATAATCACCCGATAAGTCTGACCTGGCTTCTCCAGTAGCTGGGCAATTTCTTCGAGAATTTCCGGATCTTGAGTACCAATTTCCCCAATTGCCCAGACAGCATTTTCCACCGTGTAACAATCCTCATCCCCTAGACATGAGCGAATGATGGGTAGGGCTACAGAGGCTTTCAGACGACCTAAACTTTCTACTGCCTTGCGTCGAGCGATACGATGGTACATTTCTGAGTTTTGCTCTTGCACGGTTTCCATCAAGGCATTGATTGAGCGCTCGGTGTCAAAGTTAATTAAATGGGATGCAGCCAGATAGCGATCAGATGGGTCTTCCAGCTGCTCTAAGGGGGTCTTTAAAAGTGCGATCGCTTGATCTTCGGTCAAATTAAATATATTGGCAAAACGTTTATCCATCAGTGATTTAGTAGTGATTTAGTAGTTATTTAGCAATTAACAATAGGTTTTACTAAGTAGTTTAGTTGGTTTTCCCCCCTAACTTCCCAAAACAATTAGGGGACTCTTTGACGGTACTCAACCAATTCAGGCAAAGCAACGTACTAAGAGTCCCCAGGTGCTGATCGAAATGTTAGTCAATCAGCGACGGATTTTAACCGTGATCTCCTTAGGACAGGGAGTTGATTACATAGTCGAGGTAAGTTTTGTACTCAACCAAAGCTTGAGGAGACATGTCACGAGGAGCACAACCGCGATCGCGAGTGAACTCAAGAGCTGCGATATAGGGAGGGGTAGGTAGGTTCAAAGAACGGTAAACTTCACGCTGACCAGCAATACCCCACTCATCTAGAGGACCAGTACCGCCAACAACCAAGCAGTAGTTGATCAAGCGTAGGTAGTGACCGAGATCCCGGTAGCACTTGTCAACTTTGACTTGAGAATCCCCAGCTTCACCAGATTCTTTCAGGTAAGGATACTTCTTAAAGCAAGCATCACCAGCTTCTTTGGTTACAGCATCAATGCCAGCTGCTAGCTTTTCAGCAGCTTCCATACGAGCAGCAGCCCGTTGCAGGCTACCTTGAACAGACTCAAGGTCAGAGCTGCTAGGGAAACGGCCTGCCGCATCCGCAGCAGTAACAACTGTGGTTATAACTGATTTCATCTTTATATATCTCCTGAATGGGTTTTGACAAAGATTATACTTAGCTTTTCGCTTTCCCAGCTCGCTTTGGCAGGAGCTTGGTTATCTTAGGCAAAAGGGAAAGACTAGCTGATAGCAGCAACTACTGCGTCGAAGTAACCAGCAGTTTCAGCAGCTAAGGAGGAACAATCCCCGGAAGTGAGTTCAAACTTGCGCTGGCTAGCGGTGTTGTTAACGAAAGCAACTGCAGCCGCTTTCATGATTCCAACAGCACGAGCTGTGGAGGTAGTGGGTACACCCAGAGCGCTGTAGGTTTCCTTGAGACCATTCAGGCAGCGGTCGCTGAGTACAGAAGCATCACCAGCCAAGATCGCATAGGTCACGTAGCGGAGGATGATTTCACCATCACGCAAGCAAGCAGCCATGCGGCGGTTGGGGTAGCAGTTACCACCAGCTTGAATCAAACCAGTGTTTTCGCAGATCATGCCAGAAACAGCATCGGAAACTATGCAGCTGGCGTCGCTGGCGATAATGTTGACAATATCAAGGCGCTTATTACCATCAGCAATAAAGCCTTTTAGTTCAGCCAGGTCTCCAGCACCTAGACATGCGGTTTTGCTATCTGCTGTAACTACAGCTCTGGAAAAAGCGTCAAGCATTGAGATCTCCTTAAATTAAAGGTACTTAACTAGTTTGCTATCTTGCTTGTCATTTATCAAATTTGACCAGCTGATTATTATGATTAGCGGATTATGGGGACCGCAGTCTCATTTATTAACAACAAAGTAATAATCTGTAATATTCGTCACAAGGTCACCAGTCGATCACACTGGAGTCGGTTAACCGACTCGGCAGTTATATACAAAACTTAATAATTGGATGTACCTAACTGTGATATATTATCATTCATTACTGCCTACTCCAATTAACCCAAGACTAAAATACGTCAACTAATTGGTAAGCATTAAGCTATAGCAGAAGTCAGAAGTCAGAAGTCAGAAGTCAGAAGTCAAACTCTTGCGCTTACTTAGGTTTGAGACTTTTGTCATGTCCTAATTGCCCTGGCGACTGCTATATAAGCTTATGCGCTACGCGCACGCTACGCGAACAGCTATCAGCTATCAGCTATCAGCTATCAGATCAGCTATAAACTTATGCGCTACGCGAACGCTACTTGAGGGGCCAAAGGCTGACCACTGACTACTGACTACTGACTACTGACTACTGACCACTGACGGCTGAATGCTTAGCTATAGACTGGTTCAGTGGGGGGGGTTCACGAACGTTCATCAAATCTGGTGCGGAAACTCCCGTATTTTATCCAGTATTGTTTGAGGTCATGATGAGGTGTATGTAAACTCGCTTTAGCTTGATACAAAATAACTTGGCGATGGGAGCCAATCCAAATTTTTTTAATGGGTTTAACGGATATTACACTTCCTCCGAGACTCTCGACACATTCCGAGAATCGTTCAACCGTTGTATATTCTACCGTCTCAAAGATAAAAAAGTGACCCGAGCAGATCAAATGTCTGCTCCTAATCCAGCACTGCATCTTTTTTTGAGCTCTTGGCGGTAGCATTAGCTGTACACAAATCATCCTCAACTCTATTATTGGTAATTAAGATTATCGGTTAATGGTTTTATAACAAAGGGAATAGGGAGTAGGGAGTAGGGAGTAGGGAAGAGACAACAAAAATTGTCACAATTCATTTAGAAACCCTATAGGCTTTAGGCTAATAACTAATAATCCCTTTAATAATTATTTAGAGAGTAGCAATAAAATACCACTTTTAAGTTTGTCGGGTGGTAACAAAAAGTTTGGTTATTTTGATTAGTCTAGATTAGAGGATTTTTTTACTTACCCTAATTTACTTAGTATTTGTTGGTATTTGTATTAAAAGCCAATCCCTTGTTGCTGATAAATATGGGCTACAAATCCGCGCTACAAATCCGGTAATTCGTCAGCAAAACTTTGCCGTTTATCAAATCGTAAATGACCAGCTGCTGAGCCCCATACGTGCTCATGAGTATTGACATCCATACCCTGATCTAGGCTGTTCCAAGTTGTTTCAGTCAATTCCACATCACTGACCAGATAAGTTTTACGCCCATTACGTTGGATGAAACACTGGCAACCGGGTTCTACACTGCCACGAAACATGTCACCTTCTCGCCAGAAAATCATTGAACAGTTGTAGCGACGTTCTATAGCATCAGGGGTAATGGTTTTGAGAATATCTAGCTCTCGCGCTGCCCCGGCATAAAGAATTGGATCGTTAAGGCTGTAATTTTCTATATAACTATGATCACCTTTATCAATCAGGCGATGGACTCCCTGACGGTAGGGACTCCATAGATCATAGTCATAGGCTTGCTCAGAATAGAAACCAATACCCGAAAAGAAATCAAAGGGTAAAGGGCGAAAGAAAACATGAATGTGAGCGTAAAGCTGAGGATTATCAATCGCTTGTTTTTGGTTACTAAAATCTCCAGCCATCCAACTAGCTAGAGTCATTAAATTACTGGTAGTTTTATCGGTAGTACTAGACAACATTAGTGTATTAATCTATTGAAAACTTAGAGTTAAACAAGATTAAAAAAAATCTAAATTATGACCTTAACTGTTCAAGCTGCTAACTTTCACCCCGATTGGGATAAGTCGCGGATTTCTGAAGAAAACGAGGCTGTAGTCACCCCTTGACCAGAACTGGTTTTAATCAAGGACACCCGAAAACGTAAATTCGGTGTGGCAAACCAAATCCGTTCTTCAGCAGCTGCTCGGTCATACTCCGTTAACAAAGTGAATGTACCATCTTCAGTAAGGTGATAGTTGCCCACTGCTGCAATGGTCTCGGCATAGCCTTGCTCTCTGAGCAGTTTTCCCCGATCGGGGTTTTCAGGATCGGGGATAGGGACTAGAACGCAACTTCCAGACTGGATGTCGTCTTCATCCCAATCTGATTCACCTTCCCAACTCATGCGAAAGGGATGGAAGGCAGTTGTGGGATCAATATCGTATAGTTTGCAAATGTCAATCACAGCTGAGTCATCAGCCTCAAGGGCAACGATATCAATAGTTGAGCGTATTTCCTCAAAGTGACTAAACGCTAAGTGATGACCGCTGCGTTGCGATCGCCAACGTCCAATAGAACGTTCTATAAACTCAGTAAGCTCCATTTGCTATGTGTAGTTTGATTTAAAAAAGTTAACAATTTTGTTTGCGTATAGCAGCTGAATCCTCAGCTCAATGGTGTTGTACGTTACGCAAACCTAGTAAATTAGAGCCTTTACCCGGATTTACACCTTCAGTTATACACCGTGGCTCCCATCCTTAAACATTAGTAATTGTAAACTTTTATGACAGTTATGTGTGGAAACCAGAACTAGTATCAACGGAAACATAAAAGTCAACTATAAACAGTTAACCATCAACAGGATTTATAGCAGTTCTCATATTAGTGATGCAGTAGCCTCACGGGGGTTTACCCCACTCGCGCTTTGCATCAAGACAATCAGGTAAACAGGATTTTTTCCCTGTTCCCTGTTCCCTATTCCCTGTTCCCTATTCCCTGCTCCCTACTCCCTACTCCCTACTCCCTACTGCCATTAACCCAGAACGAAAGTACCTTACCCAATTGAGAAATGCTACGCTAATTATCAATCTTTTTGTTCCACCCCAAAGCCCACTAGAACCACCTTGTCTAGGGGTTCGCTTTCTGGAGGACGCTGGTAATTAATAATTTTGCGGATTCTTAAGTTGGGATTGATCAGGGTAATAGAATCAACAGATACCACACGGGTATAGTAGGTGGTCATCAAAAGTTCTAGTTTATTGGTATCGAAGCTAAAATGAGCGACTTTAGGTTTAGCTTCTTCGTAGGCGCGATCGCGTAAATAATCTCCCTCTAGAATCATTGATTCTTCGACCTGAGGGACAAAGAGCATATTCAGTTGTTGGGACACCCGTTCACCTTTTTCAGAAACTGTCTCGAAACCAAGATGATAACCACACAGGTCATTGATATTAGGTAAGTCAGGTTGCTGATTATCCATCAACACCTTAGTTTTGAGGGGAGAAGACAGGGGTTCAATGGTGAATTCTGTAAGGGAGCGCTCTACCTCCTGGTGAGTCAGATTATGATAGGTACGTTGTGCCACCCAGGTTCCTACGCAGCAATCAAAGAAGTATGTGAACTACCCCGACCTACTTGGCCTATGGCCACGCTACGCGAACGTTGAGGTCGGGGCTTCCAGCTTGGCCTTTGGCCACGCTACGCGAACACGGAAGAATGCCGAAGGTGCGCTTTCCGTAGGCGAATTAAATTCGCCACGGTTCGCACCTCAACTTGGACGGACGTCCACGTCTTGGTCTTACTTCTTCTCCACTGGCGTTGACCTCCCCCGTCCCAGAGGAGGATAGCATTCTGATCCCTTCTGCCCTAATATTTTTTGCCGCATTACCATCTCTATCGTGGTGAGTTCCACAACTTGGACAAGTCCAAACTCTTACATCAAGCGGTAACTCTTTGATTTGATAATGACAATTAGAACAGGTCTTAGAGCTGGGAAACCAACGGTTTATCTCAACTAACACCTTCCCCTCCTTTTCGCACTTATAAGAGAGGAAGTTTACAAAGATTCCCCAACCTAGATCAGAAATTGCTTTAGCTAGTTTATGGTTACGAACCATGCCCTTGACATTCAGGTTTTCGACTACCACTACTTGGTTTTGATCCACTATCTTTCTAGATAGCTTATGTAGGTAGTCTTGGCGAACATTTCCAATCCGTTCGTATACCTTAGCTACAATTTTTTTTGCCTTTTTGCGTCCATTGCTACCTTTTTTCTTTCGGGCAGCAATACGCTGCTTTTTCGCCAGTTTATTTTCGGACTTTGCTAAATGCTTGGGATTCCCAAATTTAGAAGTTTTTTCGCCATCGTAGGTGATCGCAAAATCTTTAATACCTAAATCAATGCCAATCACTTTACCATTAGTAGATGGCTTTGTGTCGTTCGAATCGTATTCCATCAGTACAGAGGCGTAGTATTTACCAGAAGGAGTCTTACTGACTGTGACAGTTTTGATTTCCCCGTCTAGTGGTCGGTGGATTACTGCTTTAACAACTCCCAACTTTCCGGGAAATTTGAGGCAGTTACATACCTGTTTTACGTACTGTGGATATTGGATTGATTGACGGTGATGATATGATTTGAATTTAGGATATTTAGCTCTACCTTGGCCTATGGCCACGCTACGCGAACAAAAAAATTTTGATATGCACGGCTAAGATTGAGACTGACCGATTGCAAAATCTGAGAGTAACAATCTTTTAGCCATACGGTTTTCTCTTCTTTTTTGAGTTTTGGCAACATAGCATTGAGTGCAGAACGAGACAATCCTTTCCCAGTTTTCTTGTAGGTTTCTATGCACTGATTTAGCGCATAATTCCACCACCAACGAGCACAACCAAAGTGCTGAGCAAGTATATGAACTTGCTCTTGTGTGGGGTAAATTCGGATTTTTACGGCTTGATGTCTCATTCTTTCTGCATTTGCTATCGACCTACATATCAGTATATACAATTCGTGATAAATCGTCAAGGGATTCGGCCAAGCCGACCCTTGGCCTATGGCCACGCTACTTGAGGTGCGAACGGCAAAAGTTTTTGAGGGGGCGAAATTCCCCACCTTCTTACAAGGTGGGGAATTTCGCCCCCTCAAACTCCCCCTATCTCGTTAAATTTGGATATGGACATGATTTTGTTAATTAAAATATTTTAAAATAACTATTTTTAAATTGTTAATATCTATTCTATTTTTTATAGTTTTAATTATGAGGTATTGGTTTAGCTAAATTGTTTCAATTTATTAATTAAATGATCGAAATAATCTGCTATTGTCTCTGGTTCAGATAATCTCTTTAAACTAGCTGCCTTTATCTGTTCTAATCCTGATACCATTGCGGGGATTGGAACTTGCATTTCTTTGTACAACAAGTTCATATAGTGCAGTCCTTCAGCACTAGTAAACTCGGTGCTACTCCCAGCAATTCCATAGGTAATACAACGGAGGAAATGCCAAAAATCTCGCCAACAGGCTTCTGCTCGTGGGGCAGGATAAAGACTACCCCCTGGTTTAGTAATATCAGGATATTGAGCCAATACGGTTTCCCGCGCTTCAGAAACAATATCAGAAGCGTTATCCCGCAAAAATTTGGCTGTATTGATTAAGGGCTCCGTATCTGGTGAAGAGGCTTTAATCTGCTGCAAGTCATCATCGCTAAGATAGCGACCATGATCATCAGCTGCCTGGAAATGCTGGATAATCTCTGGGGGATAGGAGTCTTGCCAGTTGGTAAAGCTGACAATTCTGGCTTTGGTAATTAGCTCTTTGAGATAGTCGCTTAATTGAGTCGTCATGGTTGATTTTTGTTTAAGGTTGACGGTTTCAGATTGTTCGCATAGCGTGGCCGAAAGGCCAAGGTTGACCATAATTATTTAGCTATCAGCTATCAGCTATCAGCTATCAGCTATCAGCTATCAGCTATCAGCTTTTGAATCAGGACTTACGGACAGACTCCATGGGTAGGGTGGGCAAGGTTTTGCCCACCCTACAGGTAGCGTTAAATTGAGGGATTTGCGTAAGTCCTATGAATAAAACAACTAAGCATTGGTTTAATCTGAGTGAAGTCCCAGCGTCGAAACCTGTGCCAAAAAGCACCTCAAGTAGCGTGAGCCTTTAGCTGACGTCTGTTCGCGTAGCGTGAGCTTTTAGCTCACGGCTGACGGCTGACGGCTGACGGCTGACGGCTGAATGCTTAGGCTTGACCTTAGCATGTCATCAACGCAACGGTTAACAAAAACAAAAACTATAAACTGAACTAGCCTTAGCTTCTCCTAGTAGCTAAGGCTAGTTCACTTGATGAGAATTATACTAAATTATGATAATCTTTGATTAAAGGTATTAAGAAATGTAAAAAAAGCTGGCTCTGTAGTGCTATGGACATCCGCCAAATCGAAATCTCTCTCAAAAGTCCAAATGCCCAGGATCGCCTCAGGGCACTTACTGCTTTGAGAGAGTATGGTTCAGATGTAGCTGTTCCCCTACTAACAAGTAAACTCAAGGACCCAGAGTTTTTAGTGCGCTCCTTTGTGGCCATGGGACTTGGGAATAAACGGACTGACGAGTCCTATGCTGCGTTGTTAAATTTGATGCAATTTGATACAGATCCCAATGTAAGGGCAGAAGCTTCCAATTCCTTGTCTAAGTATGGAGACGTGTCAATATCTCATCTGGTCACGACCTTTCAACAGGATGATCACTGGCTGGTGCGCCGTAGCATTCTTGCTGCTTTGGTGGAAATGTCTTGTCCAGAAGAACTCTATACTATTTGTATTTGCGGCTTAGCAGGGGAAGACCCAACTGTCCGAGAAGCAGGAATTGATGCCCTAGGTTTACTGGCTGGTACTATTAAGGAAACTGAGGCATTGCAGCAAATTCTGGCTCTGAAAGATGCACAATGGTGGCGTATTCGGATGCATGTTGCCCGTGCCCTCAAACGATTTGATTCCCCCGATGCTAAAGCAGCATTGGGAGAACTGATGAAGGATCAAGAGCATCGGGTGGTAGCTGCTGCTTTAGATAGTTCCCTCTAGAGCATCGGTTTGGTGATCAAATTTAGGGAGTCGGGAGTAGGGAGTCGGGAGTCGGGAGTCGGGAGTCGGGAGTCGGGAGTCGGGAGTAGCAAAGCAGCGCCTACCTGTGGGGATTCCCCCCATGATCGACTGCATCAAGAGAGGGTAAAAAAAGCGATGCAGCGCGGTCTTGGGGGTTCCCCCCATGATCGACTGCATCAAGACATTGAATTTACCTAATAATGCTGAAAAATCCTATATAAAAATGACAGATAAAAATTTCATACCAAGTTGCGCTCAAACGTACAACTTTCTCTTCCCCCAATCTCCCCATCTCCCCATCTCCCAATCTCCCCATCTCCCTATCCAACCAATCTACTATCTTTGAATGCAACTCGGTATCACAAGGAGTGGGGCTCGTGATGAGTTCTTAAAATTGGTTGTATGCCATGCTTAATTAACAGCCGTATTATATGGATTGGATAATACAGGAAAGCCAGCACTCTAGGCAGGGAGAGTAAGTCCCAATCCGCTTCGTTGGGCATCAAGATAACAAACAAACTGTTTTTTAGCCAATGGAGACAGTACATCACTCTGTCATGCAGACGCTCTCTCATGCTGAAGTAGAAGCGATGATTGTAGGACAAGAAAAAAGCCCAAAACCCTTTTGCTTCTGAGAGCTTAGGACCCACTTCAAGGTCACGGAAAAGCTGTGATCGTACTTGGATAGCGAGGGATTGGGAGACTGGTTGGGCTTGCAATTTATTTAAGACTATCTGTGGCAACGTGACTCCCAGCAAATCCCTGACTAGGCAAAGGTCAAGCAAGAGCATGCGTTCACAACCAAGCTTTTGAGCCTCGGCCAGTACTCTGCGCCAATCTAACTGGGGATGAGCACGGAGTAGTTCAGCAACGTCGCATAACTGAGCCAGACGTACACTCCAGTGACAACAGTCTTTGCCCAATTGCACACAGAGAATTAACAGCATCTGTTCTGGCGAGATAGTAGATACTGTCTTACCAGCAAGAGATAGAGGCTGAAGATGCGATCGCAAATAGTCAAAATCTAATGGCAAACAGAATAAATCCGGTACAATCCCCTCGTGAAGGTCAATACAGACTCGACTCTTTTTATCCACAAAGTGATACTCCCAGCCTAGGTCTTTTTGCAATTCATACCCTTGAGACAGGAGTAATTCTTTAACTGTGGGGATGTCTTGGTGATCAACCAGGATGTCTAAGTCACCAAACTGCCGCAGCCCCAGATTGCCGTAAACTGAAACAGCAAGGGTAGGCCCTTTGAAGGGGATAGCAGAAATTCCGTGTTTCTCCAGAAGAGTCAGGAGGTTGAGTAGTTTCTGAATGAGAAATGTGTTGTGTACGACTAAGTGCTGGAAATAATCTCGAAGTTGTTTGAGGATGTTCTGGGGAACCAGGTCTGGGCAGGTATTTTTGAGACTATGGTACAGCAGCGGTAAGACTTTCTGACGGCGAGCTGTTTTGAGCAGATAAGTCCAGTCGATGTCTTGCTCAAGCAGTAAACCTTTGATAGACTTAGCAGTCGCTTCGTCGATGCTGGTTCGGACACAGTAGAGGAGTAACTGGAGTTCTGGTTTAGTTTGGAGTTCTCGGTTAGTTATCGATACTGATGCTATATTAGTTAATGGGGTTAAAGTCATCATCCAAAGTTAATCTAAAAACTCGCGCTGTAGAAACCACCACCATCCATGTGGCGGATAGAATGGCACTTAAGACTTTAATTTTCCCTTTAAAAAAAATGGGAAAATTAGCGAATTACGGCTCAAAGGTAATTAAGTGAACTACCCCGACCTAATTGGCCTATGGCCACGCTACGCGAACGTAGAGGTCGGGGCTTCCAGCTTCACGGAAGAACGCCTTAACTTGGACGGACGCCCACGTCTTGGTCTTACTTCTTCTCCACTGGCGTTGACCTCCCCCGTCCCAGAGGAGGATAGCATTCTGATTCCTTCTGCTCTGATATTTTTTGCTGCATTACCATCTCTGTCGTGATGAGTTCCGCAACTCGGACAAGTCCAAGTCCTTACATCAAGCGGCAACTCCTTGATTTGATAATGACAATTAGAGCAAGTCTTAGAACTAGGAAACCACCGGTTTATTTCAACCAACATTTTACCTTCTTTTTCGCATTTGTAGGAGATAAAATTTACAAAGGTTCCCCAACCTAGATCAGATATTGCTTTAGCTAGTTTATGGTTACGAACCATGCCCTTGACGTTTAAGTTTTCGACTACTACTACTTGGTTGTCATCGACTATCTTTCTAGACAGCTTGTGTAAGTAGTCTTGGCGGACATTTCCAATCCGTTCGTATACCTTAGCTACAATCTTTTTGGCTTTTGCACGCCTATTACTACCTTTTTCCTTCCGGGCAGCAATACGCTGTTTCTTGGCTAGTTTCTTTTCGTATTTCGCTAAGTGCTTAGGGTTGCTGAACTTAGAGGTCTTTTCGCCATCGTAGGTGATTGCAAAATCCTTGATACCTAAATCAATACCAATCACTTTTCCATCCGCAGACGGTTTTGTACCTTGCTCTTTCAGAGCCGCTCCGCGAACAGACTCGTATTCCATCAACACAGAAGCATGATATTTGCCAGAAGGAGTCCTACTGACTGTCACAGTCTTAATCTCTCCGTCTAGTGGTCGATGAATTACTGCTTTTACAATCCCTAATTTCCCAGGGAATTTAAGACAATCACCTACCTGCTTGACTTTTTGCGGATACTGAATTGATTGACGCTGATGGTATGACTTGAATCTAGGATATTTTGCTCTACCTTGGCCTATGGCCACACTTACGCGAACAAAAAAGTTCTGGTAAGCGCGACTAAGATTGAGGCTTACAGACTGCAAAACTTGAGAGTAACACTCTTTTAGCCATTCAGTCTCTTTTTCTTTTTTAAGTCTTGGAAGCATGGAGTTGAGCGCAGATTGTTTCAGACCTTTGCCAGTTTCCTTGTAGGTTTCTATACAGTGATTTAGCGCATAATTCCACCACCAACGAGCACACCCAAAATGTTGAGCAAGGATTTGAACCTGTTCTTGAGTGGGATAGATTCTGACTTTGACGGCTTTGTGTTTCACTACGCTTACCTGCTTCTCGACCTTTGTTAATATTATATGTGTTTCGTATTAACATGTCAATTCTTGGGTCTTTCAAACTAGGCTATCGTCTCGCTATCAATCCTAGAGACGCGCGCCTTAGTAGAGTGGAGCCGCGAATCTTACAGTTTTAACCCTTTTCCTCATAGCTGACCAACCATAAAGGCGACCCTCTACTTACGGTAACTTCAACACCCTGGAAGAGGGTGGGGAATTCCGCGAGTTTTGTTAAAATAATCTATTCAGTAATTGATTACTATTTACTTACTACTTACAGAAAAAACTGGGGTTTTCAGTACATTTAACTAGTAAGTGTGCAAAGTTTTGATGAAGTACCTTGCCATATAACACAATAGGGATTAGTCTTTACCTAATCCCTATTGACTGGCAGCGCTTTCCTTGCTAATGCTTTGACAGGGTGGCAAGGAAAGCTTCCCCATAAGCATATGCGCTACGCGCACGCTGCGCGAACAGCGGCCAGTGATCAGCGGTCAGTGGTCAGCGGTCAGCGGTCAGCTTTGTGGCATAAGCTTCCAGCCTGTGACTTCACTGAGATTAAACCAATGCTTACCTGTTGTCTTGATGCAGTCGCTCATGGGGAGGGGCTGCCTGCGGAACCTGCGTCCGCGCTGCATCGCTGAAAGCCCCGTGGAAAACCCCTTTGGCGGCGCTGCATCGCTTATTCAAAAACTCTTCCCCTAGCGGATTAGCACCTCAAGTAGCGTGCGCGTAGCGGATTAGCTGATAGCACCTCAAGTAGGGTGCGCGTAGTGGATTAGCTGAATGCTTACGCTTCCCCTTAGGTAGATTTGGGTGCCTTAGTCAGGCAAAGGTTAGCTCAGACAAAGGTTAGATCAGCCAAATGTTAACGATTATTTCTTTGTCTGGGAGAAATGAGACAGGAAGTATCGCGATACTCTATGCTCAGTAAGGGTTTTACTATGTATACGAGCAATATAAATGTATCAGCCTTTCCTGGACTATCTGGAAAAAGAGCTATTCAAGCGGTTTGATTTAAGCAGTCAACCAATTCCCCCAGGCTTAGAACGCCAGGTAAGCGATCGCGCTAAACATCGGGCAATTATTCAAAGCTGGTGTTACCAATGCCCGGAATTGCGGAAAATTCGCTATACCTACATGGATGTTGGACCAGTCTCTCAAGTGTTTAACAGTGTGATCTATCCCAGTCACTGTTACGATCTCCCTTTGCTAGGGATTGACTTCTTAGCCTTTGGCAAAAAGAAGATCCTGGTGGTTCTAGACTTTCAGCCATTGTTCAGGGATGAAGCGTATCAGGAAAAATATATTGAACCGATGCGAGTCATTCGCGATCGCTATCAGGACTTGGCACAAAACTTAGAAATGAAGTTTTATGATGCCAACCAGTACTTCTCTAAGTATCTACTGTTTGCCAAAATCGATTCCCTAGAGACAGTGAAAACAGAAGTCTTTGAGGCTTACAAAGACTACTTGGCGTTATATTGGCAAATGGTGGAGCAAGCTGAGCCTCTAACTGAGCCAGAAGATATTGAGCGCATTGTTAAGGCACAGAAAGACTACGACCAGTATAGTGCCGACAGAGACCCAGCCCATGGTCTGTTCAGCAGCTACTTTGGTCCCGAGTGGGCAGAGCAGTTCTTATATGAGTTCTTATTTGAAAATGCCATGCCTTTAGCC
This sequence comes from Moorena sp. SIO3I6, assembly GCF_010672095.1. Taxonomy (NCBI): domain Bacteria; kingdom Bacillati; phylum Cyanobacteriota; class Cyanophyceae; order Coleofasciculales; family Coleofasciculaceae; genus Moorena; species Moorena sp. SIO3I6. The sequence continues at coordinate 161,154 of NZ_JAAHHU010000003.1, forward strand.
GTTAGTCAAAGCCAAACATGACTCTCTATCAGCCGTTTCTAGACTACGCGATCGCATATCTAAAAGAGCGCCTTGATCTACAGCCTTATCCCATTCCCCCTGGGTTTGAAAGCAAATTCGCAACAGTGGGGAAAGGGAAAAAGCAGCAAGATGTCCTGACCACCAGTTATGGCTTTGCTGCACCCAAAATCAGACAAATTCGAGCTGCTCATGTCCAGGGGGGAGCAGCATTACAGGTACTCAATTTTGTAATCTTCCCCCACCTCAACTATGACCTCCCCTTCTTCGGGGCTGACTTAGTGACCTTACCTGGTGGACATCTGATTGCCTTGGATATGCAGCCCCTGTTCCGAGATGACCCAGCCTATCAAGCTCGTTACACGGAACCTATCCTACCGATTTTCAAGGCTCATCAACAGCATTTGCCTTGGGGAGGAGACTTTCCTGAGGAAGCAACACCGTTCTTTTCCCCAGCTTTCCTGTGGACACGCCCTAAGGAAACCGAAGTAGTGGAAAATCGGGTGTTTGCTGCCTTCAAGGACTATCTGACAGCTTACTTAGATTTTGTGGATCAGGCAGAACTAATTACTGATTCCGAGCATCTCAAAGCCATCAAGGAAGCTCAACTGCGTTATCTGGGTTATCGTGCTGAGAAAGACCCAGCTCGTGGTATGTTTCAGAGATTTTATGGCAGTGAATGGACTGAGGAGTACATCCACGGTTTCTTGTTTGATCTAGAGCGGAAGCTGGCAAAGGCTTAAGCGTAGGATGTTAAAAATTAACCTCAGTTCGATGTAAGAAAGTGGTTAGTTTTTTCAGGAGTCAGGAGTCAGAAGTCAGGAGTCAGAAGTCAGGACAAGACTACAGAATTGATGGGAATAATACAGAATTTTATTGTTGATAAAACTCTGATTAATTGCCAAGTAACTGGGAAATAATTTATCTTGATTCCATTTATTATGACTCGATGCTCCTGACTCGATACTCCTACAATTTTAGAGCTTTTAATTGAAGGGGCAAGAGTTTAGCCTCCTCCATAGCAGCGATCGCGCCAAAGGCCAACAGTAGCCAGAAACAAATTTTTTTAAAATATCTCAAATCCTTGTCTTGATGCAGCCCCTCCCCACTGGCGCTTTGGATCAAGACAAGGTTATTTAAATGGGCGACAGCTTACGTAATACTTCATACTTAATACTTGATACTTCATACTTTATATTTCCCTAAGATAACAAATTATGTTTTTTGATTAAGAAACGTAAAAAAAGTTATGATTGTATGAAGCTGATCCCCTAAATCTGTGATTATAACTGAGTAACCATTCAGCTATCAGCTATCAGCTATCAGCTATCAGCTTTTAGCTATGAGTTTATGCCCATAGCGCACGCTACCAAAACATCCGGGAACGTGAGAGCCCCTCTCTTTTAAGGAGGGGATGAAACGGACGCGACGGGTTTTAACCCGCCGTGTCCCTCTGCTTAGGTTCAGGAAATTTGGCTATTAGACTTCTGACCAACTCAGATGGAGTCATCCCACGCCGTTCTGCTTCTTGCTTTAATTGCATTTTTTCAAATTTATTAATTCGGATCATCAATCGTTCGTCTTTCATTTTTGGAATACTATTTGCGCGCACGAATGTTCCGATTATAGTAGGAGGCAATCAAATGTACAAGACGATTCCAGTAAAAGCCAACTTGACAGAGGAAGAGCAAGCTTTTTGGGTATTTCAGTGCCAACAAGCGAATAGTCTGGTAAATTGTGCTATCTATTACTCCAAACAAAAACATTACACCTGGTTAGAACAGCAAGAAGAAGCTTTTACGACTTACTGGCGAGAGGATGATCTTAGATATGGGTGGAAAACCTATAAATGCAGTGTCAAATATGCCGAACTCTGCAAGAATCTAAAAGAGAATCCTCACTATAAGGCGATGGCAGCTCAGTCGGCACAACAAACTCTCAAGACTGTAGCCGAATCAATCAATAGCTACAATCAGTTAGTCGGCCATTATTACAAGGGAAAAGTCGATAGACCAAAACTGCCAAGATACAGAAAGAAAGGCGGATTGGCAGCTGTAACTTTCCCTAGACAAGCTCTTGGTTATAAGTCAGGGTTGTTCTACCCTTCGATCAGCAAGGAAACAAAACCTGAGTTGATCACCGAGATTACCCTGGAGCCGCCGGACTTTATAGATCCGGACTGGGTAAAACAGATAACTGTTCGTCCGTACCTTGGGCAACTTTGGATCGACTGGGTAATTGATGACGAGAAGCAACCAATCTCTGATAACCCCAACCTCGACTATTCCCAAGCGTGGAGTTTTGATCACGGCGGGACGAACTGGCTGACTGGGCTTTCAACCCTTGGCAAGAGCCTGATAATTGACGGTCGAAAACTCAAGTCAATGAATCAGGGGTACTGCCGGTTAGTCGCCAAGTACAAACAGGGGAAACCAGAGTTTTACTGGGATTCCAAGCTAGATCGAGTGCAGCGGAAACGAAACAACCAGATACGGGATGCGATCAACAAAGCTGCTAGATTCATTATCAATCGGTGCTTAAATGATCGCATTGGAAACCTAATTATCGGCTGGAACGAAGGACAGAAAAGCCGTTCTAATATGGGCAAACGTGGCAATCAGAATTTCGTAGTCATCCCGACCAAGAGACTAATCGAACGGCTGAAACAACTTTGCCCTGAGTACGGCATTAAACTAACAATTACCGAGGAATCGTACACCAGCAAAGCGTCTTTCCTTGACGACGATCCATTACCAAAATATGGTGAAAAACCCAACGGGTGGTTTCCGTCAGGATGTCGGGTAAGGCGTGGTTTGTATAAAACTTCTGAGGGATACCTGGTAAATGCCGACTGCAATGGTGCGGCCAACATTGCCAGGAAAGTAGCCACACAGCTAAATATAGACCTAGCTAAGGTGGGTAGAGGGAGCTTGACACTCCCACACCGGTATGAAATTTTCAAGTCACTGAATAGATCGTACCGCACAAGAAGTGTTCGCGAAGCGTCGGCGAAAGCCGATAGAGGCGCGGTTTCAACCCGCCTCGTAACAACCTTGTAGAATCCCCCGTGCTTCAGCCGGGGGAGATGTCAAATGAACAGCTTATGCCCATAGCGCACGCTACTTGAGTGGCCATTGGCCAACGACTGACCACTGACGGCTGACGGCTGACGGCTGACGGCTGACGGCTGAATGCTAAGATGACTTAGGTTTACGATCATAGAGGTGATTAATGACAATTCCTTTGCTAGAGTATCCGCCCTCAACCCAAAATCAGCGGGTCGCTGGATATGAGGTGTCCGGAGATGAGCAGCCTAAACTATACACTACAGCTAATCTTCTCTCTCCATCGGAAATGGATGAATTGATTAGGGCAGCCTATGGTCAGATTTTTCATGAACAACAGATTCTCAAAAGCAACCGCCAAACTTTTTTAGAATCACAGCTGAGATTTGGTCAAATCACCGTGCGCGATTTCATTCGTGGTCTAGCAACATCTGAACCTTTTTGGCAGCGCAATTATCAGACCAACAACAACTACCGTTTTGTCCAGATGTGTGTACAACGCATCTTGGGGCGTGATGTCTACAGCGAGCGGGAGAAGTTAGCTTGGTCAATAGTGCTGGCTACTAATGGGTTACAAAACTTTATTGATACTCTGCTCGGTAGCGACGAGTATCTGGAAAACTTTGGTGATCACACCGTGCCTTATCAGCGGCGACGGATCATAGCCCAGCGTACTCAAGGGGATCTACCCTTTGCCCGGATGCCTCGTTATGGGGAAGACTATCGCACCCAACTGCAACAGCTAGGTTACTTCAAATACCAACCAATTGGTTTCAAAACCTATTATCCTCCTGCCTCAGTGCGCTTTGTAGCAGGAGTACTCACTAAGGCAGGGGCTGTAGTCTTACTTGGGGGAACAATGGCGATCGCCTTAGCCGCCTGGGGTATTATCAGCCTGTAGCTTTGAGTGTAGGTTTGATAAGAAATGTTACTAACCTGCTAACAGTTAGAGCAATTAGCAGGAGTGAACAGCTGACCTGTGTCTTGACCAGAAGGTCAGCAACCAAGAGGCTTCCAGCACCAATGTGGAGCAAATCCACAGGGTAGCAATGGCAAGCCAGTTCTGATCTGCCATTGCAATCAGACATCAAAAAATCTTAAACTCTTAACAAGATGTAACGAATAAAGGCTCGACATCATTGTATAAAAGTTACCTGAAGGGTAAATAGTGACAGGCGAAAGCCAACCAACCGGTTGACACACAGCATTCCTAGGTCTCTCACCAAAACGTGAAGTTTTGTAATTTTTCTTAACGATCCGTTTTGTTACCAAACTCATGGGACAAAGACTAGGACAAAGACCAAAAAAGAGAGATAGGAGTATTAGCTGTGGCTGGAGCATGTTCTATGCCTTTCCCGTTTCAAACTGCTTGATTCAGTTTGATTCAGTCTGAGTCTGTTTAACTGAAGCCCGTTTTGAAACAAAACCAACTAACCTAGGAGATTCCGTCAATGTTTGATGCGTTTACTAAGCTTGTTTCGCAGGCTGATGCCCAGGGTCAATACATTAGTGCTGACCAACTAAGTGCTCTTAGCGCTATGGTGAAGGACAGCAACAAGCGGATGGATGCAGTTAATCGCATTACCAGCAACTCTTCCACCATTGTGGCTAACGCGGCTCGCTCCCTGTTTGCTGAGCAACCCCAGTTGATCAATCCTGGTGGTAATGCCTACACCAGCCGTCGGATGGCTGCTTGCTTACGCGATATGGAAATTATCCTGCGCTATGTAACTTACGCCATTTTTGCTGGTGATGCTAGTGTGCTGGAAGACCGCTGCCTGAATGGTCTGCGGGAAACCTACCTAGCTCTGGGAACTCCTGGTGCTTCAGTGGCAGTGGGTGTAGAAAAGATGAAGGACGCTGCGATTGCGATCGCTAACGACTCCAATGGCATCACCCCTGGTGATTGCAGCTCTCTGATGGCTGAAATTTCCAGCTACTTCGATAAGGCAGCTGGTGCGGTTGCCTAAAAAACTGAAGGTTAGTAAAAGCTCATCGAAAATGTCGCAGAGTCTACCAAAAACTGTTATGATTTGTTAGACTTAAATTAGGGTAACACTGACAGGGATTATTATGTAACTTAAATTAAAGCCGAAAACCAAGGGTTTAATAGTTGCGCTCTCTATCCCGGTGGAACCAACTGTTTTGACATTTTTATGGCGCTTGCGGGATATTCCGTCAGAGCTTTGGGAGATACCCCCTGGATGCTATTGCATCTTGCATTGGCGAGCTAAGGTCTGCCTTTGGTAGACTTTGGTAGCTAAAAAGTATCGGCATATCACTTGCTGTCTAACAATCACAACTTCAAACGTTTTTGAAAACTTGACAAAATATTAGGGAGATACCTAGACAATGAAAACCCCGCTTACAGAAGCCGTCGCTGCTGCTGACGCTCAAGGTCGTTTTTTAAGTAATACAGAAATCCAGACTGCCTTCGGTCGATTCCAGCGGGCTACAGCTTGTTTAGAAGCGGCAAAAGCCTTGACTGCTAAAGCCTCAACCTTGACTGACGGTGCAGCCCAAGCGGTGTATAACAAATTCCCTTACACCACTACCATGCCTGGACCAAACTACGCATCTGACAATACAGGCAAGGCAAAATGCTCCCGTGATATCGGTTACTATCTGCGTATGGTTACTTACTGCCTAGTTGCTGGTGGTACCGGACCGATGGATGAGTACTTGATTGCTGGTTTAGCTGAAATCAACCGTACCTTCGAGCTGTCTCCGAGCTTGTACATCGAAGCCCTCAAGTACATCAAGGCTAACCATGGTCTAAGTGGTCAGCCTGCTAATGAGGCAAATAACTACATTGACTACGCTATTAACGCCTTGAGCTAATTGCTCTTTTGGCCCGGAAAGGTCAGCAGGTGTTAGCAAGAACTAGCGTCTGCTGACCTTTCCGGGCATTGTTTTGTCTATACAGTTTGTCTATAGCAAAGGGAGCAGGGAGCAGGGAGTAGGGAGCAGGGAGCAGGGAGTAGGGAATATGGCATCAAAAATGCTCACCATTGATTTAGGTACCCTATATCTACCAAGTAATCAGATCAATGATGAAGAATAAAGTAAGAAATTGGTAGGTTTTTTGAGGAGACAGGAGACAGGAGCGTGCGTAAAATGAAAATTAACAAGTTTAAATTAACAAGTTTAAATTAGCAAGTTAAAATGTTGCAGCCTAGTCTTGAGAATTATGTTGAGACTGATAACTCTGAGTCATTAACTGTAGAGCAAGCGATCGCAAATCTAAAAGGAAACGACCAGGGGCTTCGCTATTATGCAGCATGGTGGCTAGGAAAGTTCCGAGTCCGGGAACCACTGGCAATTGATGCCCTAATCGCTGCGCTAGAGGATCAGGACAACCAGACAGAATTAGGAGGATATCCTCTGCGCCGGAATGCTGCCAGGGCACTGGGCAAACTAGGAGACCATCGAGCTGTACCTGCGCTGATTAATTGTTTAGACTGCTCCGATTTTTATGTTAGGGAAGCAGCGGTACGATCTTTAGGGATGTTAGGGGATCGTGCCTGTATTCCCAAGCTGATCAAACTGCTAGACGGAGGTTTAGAAGCAGCCCAGCCTATACTCGGAAGTCCCCACCTCGCCCAACCCTACAATGCTGTCATCGAAGCCTTGGGGGAGCTTGGTGCCACCGAAGCCATTGACCTAATTGAAGTATTCCTAGAACATCCCAACGAGTTGGAACAGTATGCCGCCGCACGGGCGATGTACCAGCTAACTCAAAACCCTACTTATGCTGAACGTTTAATCAAAGCTTTGAAAGCTGATCAAGTGCTACTGAGGCGAGCAGCTCTTTCCGATCTCGGGGCAATTGGTTATTTACCAGCAGCCGATGCGATCGCTCAGACCTCGGCAGAAAATAATCTTAAGCTACTCGCCCTCAAAGGAATTTTAGAGCATCACTTAGAAAACCATCCTACTGATGGTTGCTACCTATCGGAGACTGCAATTAAAATTATAAACTTGATGGATGGTCTTCTATGAAGTGTGAAGTTTAAAGCATGAAGGATGAAGGATGAAGGATCAAGTTTCAAGAATCAAGGATCAAGTTTCAAATAATTTTATCTAATCATTTATCTAACAATTTTATCTAACCATTTATCTAACCATTACTCTGCCACTGGTGGGTTTTGGGTAGAGTCGATGCCTGGTATTAACCAGGGCACCTCTCTTTCAAATCCGTACGTGCGGCTTTCACCGCATACGGCTCCTAGGTATCACTGCTCCAATGTAATTGTTGATGACAACTTTGGTGGACAGCCATAAGGTTGTCTTTCTTCCAGTTATCATGATTTCTGTCGATGTGGTGGAGGTGAATCCTTTCCTCATCTGTGAATTTCAATCCACAATATCCACAGGAATGGTCTTGCCTTCTTAAAGCCTTGGAGGTAGCATTATCGTATAATTTGGAGTTCCGTTTACTCCAGTAGATTAAGTCCCCGTCGTATGGGGACTTAGTTCCCTTTACATTTACGTGTTGATTTTGTTCGTACCCTACAGCTGGAAAGGCTTTCTTGCATAACTCTTTAGCTTTGTACCGATTCACCTTCTTTTCCTTTCGGAATTTTCGGTTGGCGGTTTTGGCTATATACCAGAGATTATCTCGGAGACTGCTCATGTCACAGCTTTTATGGTAATTCCTCCATCCACGTACGATTGGTGCTAGTTTTTTGGCTTTAGTTTCGGCACCATAATTCGAGCTATTGACTACGGCTTTAATCTTCCTACGTATGTTCCGGTGGTTTTCCTCAGAGGGAATGCATCGGAATTTTCCGTTTTTCTGGACGCGAAATTTCCATCCTAGGAAGTCAAATCCGTTTGTCGTTTTGGTTAGTTTGGTCTTTGCTTGGTTAACTTCTAGGCCGCGTTGGGCTAAGAAGTTATTCACTTTTTCTAAAATTTTATCAGCATTGTCTTTTGGTTTGAGAATGAACACCATGTCATCCGCATAACGGATGCTGGGGTGTATATTCTCTATTCCGTCAAGCGCGATGTTGGCGCTTTTGTGGACTGACCACCCCACCTTGGGGCGTTCCTTGCTCCGGGAATTCCGGATTGATGCCTGCTTTTAGACATCTGAATATCCCCATCTTCAGACCCGCAGGTGCTAGCAATCTATCCATAATGGAGCTGTGGGATATGCGGTCAAAACACTTTTTAATATCTAGTTCGATTATTCTCTTGTTGATACCGTTTTTGTTGGATGCCAGGTGAAGGAATAATCGTTTTTGTGCGTCTTGGGCACATCGACCTGTCCTGAATCCATAACTGTCGGCACTGAACGTTGCTTCATGGGCAGGTTCTAGAGCGAACTTTACTAGACATTGCCATGCTCTATCTTGGATAGTCGGTACTTTCAACATTCTCGTACCTCCGGAGACGAAACCTTAGAATAGGGCAGCCTTTATGGTTGGTCGGCTATGGGCAAAAGGGTCAAAACTTTATGATTAAGGCTGCCCTATTCTTGCGGTAACTTCTGACCATCTTTCTTAGGTATTGGGATTTCCCTTAACCCTTGGTGCATCCAATTTTCTGCACTGGAGCCTAGTATTTTAAGTACCTCAAACCGTTCTTTGTAGGTTAAAGATGCTTTTCCGTCTACTCCGGCGGTTCTTTTTCCTTGGTTGAGCTGTGTCACTTGTCGGATGGCCAGTAGTTGTGCTGAACGGGATTTCAGAATCAGTTTTTGCAGAGACCGAGCTTTCCTCAAGTCGCCAGCTTGAACTGCTTTATATACACGCTTTTGAAGGCGGAAAAGGTTTCTGCGGAGTTGTTTCCACTTTTGGCTTTTCCATAGGTCACTGTATTTCATACGTGTCTACCCATACTCTTTTAAGGTTTGTATATTCTGGATACCCGCCACCAGTTTTCATTAAACTAAGCCAGGGAGTCACCTCACAGCTGACTCGTCTCCAGAACCGGACGTGAAGTCGGGTAAGGTTTGTAGATTACTCTACTCCCCTCCCCTAAGAACCGGACTTGACAGTTACCCATCATCCGGCTCAAGCCTTACTTCAAGCCTTCTGCTTGGTTTTCTTTTTGCCATGAAGAA